>CAYZZY010000023.1:10049-19286 GCA_964482745.1 uncultured bacterium | reverse complement strand
GGGCGTTGGAGAGGCTTTTCTGCTGGTGGCGACGGAAGGCCCGCCCGAACCGGTGTTCTCCCCGAGCGGCATTGTGAGCTGCCAACATCAACACCTTTTTCAGCAACCGGTTTCCCTCTCTGGAAGCGTGGCGGCCTTGTGTCTTGCCTGCCGACTCGGGCTTGGCAACAGCCAGGGCTGCATACTTCCACAGTTGCTCTTTCCTGAGAAATCGGTGTGGGGTTTCCACGATCGCCACGACCGTCGCCGACACAATCAGTCCCACTCCCGGGATGGCCATGAACATGTCGATCTCAGGAAACCTCACACTCATGCGCTGGATCTTTTTGCGTGCCTGCACCTTAATCTTCTGTGCCTGGGCTATCATCGAAAGCATCTGTCGCGCCCGGTGACGGCTCGCGGGAAACGGCAATCGCTTGATCCACTCCAGCCCCTCAGCCGAGTCATAGATTGCTGCCGGCACCCGAAGCAGCCCGTGCTGTCGGTACACCGCATTCAGCTTGTTTTTAAAGCGCGTCACCTGGTCGGCGGCATCGTGGTAGTGCAGCACCATTTCCTTCAGTTCCAGAAATCCCTCATTCAGGGTATGATGGACCGCATGGGTGTAACCGCCCCGATACAGCCATGCCAGTCGGTAAGCGTCGTTGCTGTCGCTCTTATCCTCGGAAGAGGAAATCAGTGCGTTTCGCCTTGGATCCACAATCGAGAGATGGTCTGCGTAGGGGCTGAGCGTACGCTGCAGCCAGCCCGCCAACGTCGATTCCTCGATTATCACGATGCGTGTGTCTTTCACTGCACATACAGCTTCGATCAGATTCGTTCCACTTGTTCTCACGCTCCGTTGCAACACGAGCTTCCCTTTTTCGTTGACTACGGCTATGTCGCAGTGTTCACAATGTGCGTCGATTCCGATATAATGTTTCATGCCGGACCTCCTTTGGTTGTGTGTTACTGTTTAGTGTTCTTGCCAGAACTATTTTACACCAACCATGGACGTCCGGTTTTCATATTATCACAAAGAAAACAATAGAGTTCAAAAATGGCGCAAAGAGGAAATCTCTGATCACCATTTGATCTAAGAATCAGTGTATTGGGCCCAAAAGGAGAGGAGGCTGGGTGCCACCCCAAACACCCAGCCCAATGAGGAGAAAGATATCTCTGAGCCCTGGACGGGCTCTTGCCTGCCCGTAAGGCAGACAATATCGATGAGGAATAAGAGCAAGTACTGTGCCATAGTCTGCCGCCTGCCAATTCCGGTTCCCCGCAACCGACAAATACCAGGTCGATTTTGTGGTCGATTGCGCTAAGAGGTTGTTTGGAAGCCATTGATTAACGAGTTCTTACGTAGGAAAACTGATTAAGTGAATCAAGATAGTGTCAGGATAGCTTTCCCGGAGATTCATTTCTTTTTGTTGGCGGAAGGCCGAGAAAGAAAAACAAAAGAATGTTTCATGAAACAGATAATGCTGTTTCACATGTTTCATAAACGTTTCAAATGGGCGGTTCTATTGTTGGCTGTAAAGCCAGATTCCTACCAAAAAGCTCGGGATAACTGATTTGGGTTTCGCCGGGAATCCTCCAAGACCGGCCGGGCACACCTTCGAGCAGATGGTGCACCAGGCAGAGGCGCCTTTGAAATTGGAACACTCAATCAAGGTGTCTCCCCTTTCTCAATGCCATGCTTCGCGGATTCCCCAACGCGTCTTTTCAGGTCCGCATTCAACGAGTTCGCCAGTTCTTTGAGTTCTTGATATTGCTTCAACAGGCCGGAAACAAGGTGGGGAAGCGCCGAACTGTTCTGCATGAGCGGTTCCGTCAGGTCAATGCCGTATGTCTTTGCGGCGGCATCGAAGTAGCCGGTACCCGGGATCGGCGAGAAATCAGCAAGGCGCACGATGGCGCCCGCTGAGTGGATCATGCGTATTGTTTGTTCTACCTCCTCGGCCTGCTGTCCCGGCGCCCCCATCAGCGCGTATGCTTCGATATTGCCGGGCGCGTATCCGGCGGAAACCAGATTCGAGACCGCCGTCTTGAAGCCCTCGGGTGTAACCTTCGCGCACGAATCCTTGAGACGGATCTTGTTCACACTTTCAATGCTCAGGCGGAGGGTTGCAAAGCCTGTCTGCTTCATCAACCCGGCAAGCTCCCTGTCGATCATGTTTGCATGTAATCCGTTCGGTGTGTGGAAGCGAACCCTCAGGCGCCGCGCGATGATTTCGCGAAGGATCGGTTTGATGTGCCTGTCCGGATTCACCAGGAGTGCGTCATCATAGAACGCGATATTCTCAATCTTCATCCCGCTCGAATAGTGCGCTATCTCATCGACAACGTCCTGCACGGTTCTCTGATGGAATCCTCGACGCAGAAGGCCTGAGGCGCAGTACGCGCATGAAAACGGGCATCCGAAAGAGGTCAGCATGCTGATAGAGTCGAGGCGGCCAAGCAGGTGGTAGGCGGGTTTTGGCGGCAATAGCCGTGACCTTTTCCCGGAAGGCCCGGGGGAATTGTCGTCGAGTATCTTTACAAACTCTTCTTCGCCCGGCCCCTCGACAATGACGTCCGCTCCCGTATGTTCGCGCGCATGCTCGGGGCAGAGGGTGGCGTAGATTCCGCCGAGTATTACGGGTATGCCCGGCCACAGATCACGCACTATTGAGATTGTTTCGGTCACGCCGCCATACCAGTAGGTCATCATCGAGCCTACCCCGACGATGTCAGGCCTTGGTCCCTCCGAAAGCTCTTTCCGGAATGCCTCGAGCGGAATCCCGTAACGCTTGTAGTCGCGCGGAACCGCCGCCATGCAGTCCGGCCTGTCGATTATCTGGTGCGTGAACTTTCCTCTGCCGGCGTGATCGGCCTTCGAAGGCCGCGCCTTCCGCGAAGGCGCTGTCGAGGGATGGAGCCTGTCAAGACAGTTCACCACCCGGACTTCATGACCGGCCTCTTCGGCGGCTGCCGCGATATAGAGGAGTCCAAGCGGTTTGAGCCAGAGGTCGTATGCAGCGAAATCGTGAATGTATGGCGCAATCAGCAGCACTTGTTTCTTCATCACAGGCCAATCCTAGCACAGGGTATCCGGCTTGTCAAAGCATGGAAGATGGCATTTCACGGCATGTTTCCCAAATAGAAAGCCAGTGATTCCCCGGTCAAGCCGGCGAATGACAGTTGCGGGAGTTCTGAGGTTTTGTCGTTCGCGTGGATGCGGGAAATTATATTTTTCGGAGGAGTGGTTTTGGGCAACAATTTGTTCTGATTGTCGTGTCTGGCGGAAAATCCGGCACGCTATAGTCGAGAAAACACTTGATGTGATAGTCGGCATACTGTATAATTTTCCGATAATGAAACCCGATGAAAACCAGGATAAACCTGTTCGCATACTCGTGATCGATGATGAGCCCGTGATCAGGGAACTTCTGGATGATGTGCTTTCGCGAAAAGGGTATGCAGTCGATACGGCTGAAAATGGCGACGTTGGAGTGGCAAAAGCGCAGGAAACATCATACGACGTCGTATTCACCGATATTCGGATGCCGGGCATCAGCGGCGTTGAGGTATACCGGCGAATCAAAGTCTTCTCGCCCGAGAGCCAGGTCATTGTTATGACAGGGTACGGCCTGGAGGAAATGATCCAGCAGGCGCTCGACATGGGCGCCTTTGCCGACGTGAAGAAGCCGTTTGATTTAGAGACGATATATGAGCTGGCTGAACGCGCCCTGGAAAGCAGGGGAGCAAAAGGCAGCGAAAAGGGCGGCAACAAATCCGGGAATCGACCATGAAAATAACGCGCGAAATAAGCGAACACGTGGCGAAGCTGGCTCGTCTGAGTTTTGACGAGCAGGAACTCGAGGGCTTCATTTCGCAGCTCAACGAGATATTGGGATATGTCGAAAAACTCGACGAACTTGATACCTCGGACGTGCTCCCCACCTCTCACATGTTTTTTGAAAAGACACCGATGCGCGAGGACAAGGTGAGGGAGGAGCCCTCTCCGGTTGACAAACTCATTGAGAACGCGCCCCGGCGAGAAGAGAACTTCTATGTTGTTCCCCGCGTAATCGAATAGGAAGCCTCAATGGATGCGGAAAACAAAAAAGATATCGCGCGCCTGCCGGCGCATGCGCTTCACGAGATGATAATCTCGGGCGAGACGACTTCGCTCGAGATAACGGAACGCGTGTTGGACAATATCGACCGGCGCGACCCGGTCATTCATGCATACCTTGAGGTCCGGCGCGAAGAGGCGCTTAAAGCCGCCGAGGCCGTTGACAAGAAGGTAAAGGCGGGGCAGACCATCCATGGGCTCGCAGGGATACCACTGGCGCTCAAGGACAACCTCTGCATGGCCGGCGCCGAAACGACGTGCGCCTCGAAGATATTAAAGGGCTTTATCGCGCCTTACGACGCAACCGTCGTGGAAAAGCTTCGCGAGGTCGATTCGGTCATCATCGGAAAGACAAATCTTGACGAGTTTGCGATGGGATCATCGACCGAGAACTCGGCCTTCGGCCCCACCCGCAACCCGTGGGACACGGCCCGCGCTCCGGGCGGTTCCAGCGGAGGATCTGCCGCGGCGCTGGCGGCGGACGAGGCCATTGTGGCCCTCGGCTCCGACACCGGCGGCTCGATTCGACAGCCCGCAGCCTTCTGCGGGATTGTCGGTCTGAAGCCGACGTATGGTCGCGTTTCGCGATACGGGTTGGTCGCGTTCGCTTCGTCCCTCGACCAGATCGGTCCTTTGACAAAAGATGTCAGGGATGCCGCGACCTTGATGAACGTTATCGGCGGTCACGATCCGCGCGATTCGACTTCCGCCGAGATCGAGTGTCCCGATTTCACGGAGAGCCTTGTGCGCGAGGTCAAGGGGTTGAGGCTGGGAGTGCCTCGTGAATACTTCCAGGAAGGCATTGATTCCGAGATACGCGAATCGATCATGGCCGCGGTCGGCCTGCTGGAGCAGTGCGGCGCCGAACGTGTCGACATTTCGCTTCCCCATTTCGAGTATGCGCTCGCCGTTTATTATATTGTGGCACCCGCCGAGGCAAGCTCGAACCTTGCCAGGTACGACGGTGTGAGGTACGGATTCCGCAACGAAACACACGAAGACCTCCTGGGGATGTATCATGAGACCAAGAGCAAGGGCTTCGGGCCGGAGGTCAAGCGGAGGATAATGCTCGGCACCTTCGCACTCAGTTCGGGGTACTATGACGCCTACTACCTCAAGGCCCAGAAGGTCAGAACGCTGATCAAGAACGATTTTGACAAGGCTTTTGAGAAATGTGACGCCGTGATTGCCCCAACAACCCCTACTCCCGCGTTCAAGATCGGGGAGAAGATCGAGGATCCGATCAAGATGTACCTCTCCGACGTGTGCACCCTTTCGGTCAATCTGACAGGGTTGCCTGGAATGGTCGTGCCCTGCGGTTTTTCTTCGGAGCGACTTCCGATAGGTCTCCAGATAATCGGCAGACCGTTCGACGAGCAAACGCTTTTCCGCATCGCCTACACCTTCGAACAGAACACCGACCACCATAAAGCGGCTCCCGATTTCGGCGGGATCGAAAATCAAATCCCCGGAACGTAACGCCTTGCTTCAGGTGTCGGATCCGCATGTTCCGGTAATAAACAAAGTCACAGAAGGAGTCAACGTGGAGACGGAAGAATGCAGACCCGGGACAACCCACAAGCGATAGCGACAGTCGAGGTTCCGGGATATAGCGGCGGATTTGTATCTGTGGCCGCCGGACAGTCTATTCGCATTACCGACATCGCCGGCGGGCAAATCGGCGACATGTTTGCCATATCCGCCCGCGATCATAACGAGTTTCTCAGCCCGTCGGTCACGCGCCTGCACAACCTCAATTTATTTCCCAGGCCCGGCGAGTTTTTCTACTCCAACAGGGACGTCGAGATGCTTGCATTTGTTGAAGATCGATCTCCGGGCTGTCATGATATGCTTATGGCATCCTGTCACAGGAAGATGTTCGAAGATCTGGGAGTGAAGGACCACCCCAATTGCAGAGACAATTACTTCAAAGCGGCCGCCGAAGCCGGCATAAAGCATACGATGAAGCCCGACCCGGTGAACTTCTTCCAGAACACGCCGGTCACGCCGGACGGCTCCATATCGGCCTACCTTACCATGAGCCGGCCCGGCGATTATGTGGTCCTTCAGACAAAGATGGATATTATCCTGATTCTTACCGCATGCTCCACTGAAATGATCAACCACGGCAAATCCAGTCCCCTCCGCATCGAGATATTCAATGAGAATCCGGCGTAGTCCGCGGCCTGCCTTGACATCACGCTCTCACGATGTTTGAAGCTGTGTCACGATATCTGCTATAATTAAACGTTTGTCCCAAAAGAGTCAGGAGAAATCGAAAGCGGCAATGTCCAAAGAAAGAATACGTAACTTCTGTATTATTGCGCATATAGATCACGGCAAATCCACGCTTGCGGACAGGATTCTGGAGATGACCGGGGCCGTCGCCAAGCGCGATCTCAAGGAACAGACGCTTGACAAAATGGATCTCGAGCGCGAGCGCGGGATAACCATAAAAGCGGCCGCGATACGCGTGGACTATAAAGCCGATGACGGGAAAGAGTACCCGCTAAACCTTATTGATACCCCCGGTCACGTGGATTTCTCCTACGAAGTCGCGCGCAGTCTCGATGCGTGCGAGGGAGCGCTCCTCCTGGTCGATGCCTCGCAGGGCGTGCAGGCACAGACCCTTGCCAATGCATATCTCGCTGTGGACCGAGGGCTTGAGATAATTCCCGTAATCAACAAGATAGATTTGCCCAACGCGCAGATCGACGAGGTAAGGCGCCAGATCACCGACATCATCGGGCTGGACGGGGAAAACGCCATTCTGGCGAGCGCGAAAAACGGGACAGGCGTCCGAGAGATACTCGAAGCGATCGTGAGTCGCATTCCCGCGCCGGGCGGCACATCCGACGCACCGCTGAGGGCGGTCATATTCGATTCGGTTTATAATCCGTTCCGGGGCGCTATCGGGTATATACGGGTGGTCGACGGCAGCGTAAAGCGAGGCCAGAAAATACTCGCCATGGCCTCGGGCCGCGAATACGAGGTCGAGGAGGTCGGCATATTCAGGTTTGAAGAGGTGCCGGTGAAAGAGCTTCGTTCGGGCGAGGTCGGCTACGTCGCTGCGAACATGAAAAGCATTCGCGATGTCAAGATCGGGGATACGTTTACCGATGCGCGCAACCCGGCTTCGGAGCCATTGCCGGGCTACAGGCCGGTCAAGCCGATGGTTTTTTGCGGTATGTATCCCGCCGATTCCGGTGGGTTCACCGTTCTCAGGTCCTCACTGGAGAAGCTGAGCTTGAACGACAGTTCGTTTCGCTATGAACCCGAGACGTCACATGCGCTCGGATTCGGATTCCGGTGCGGGTTTCTCGGGATGCTTCATATGGAGATCATCCAGGAGCGATTGGAGAGAGAATTTGACCTCACGCTGGTGACGACGTCACCCTCTGTTGTTTTTCGGATTCATACGACTGACGGCGCCTTCATGGATATCGACAATCCGTCAAAATTGCCTGAGCCGGGCAGAATCGAGTATCTCGAGGAGCCGTATATCACCGCAAACATAATGACCCCGCCGGAGTATATAGGACCGGTATGTCAGTTGTGTTCCTCACGGCGAGGCGCGCACAAGCGCACTCACTACCTGGATCCGAAAAAGGTGCTTATCACATATGATCTGCCCCTGAGCGAGGTAGTGATGGATTTCTACGACAGTCTGAAATCCACCTCGAGGGGATATGCGTCTCTCGATTATGAGCTTGTCGGGTTTCGCCGGTCGGATCTGGTCAAACTCGACATCTTGCTGAATGGCAATCCGGTGGACGCGCTTTCGTGCATCGTCCACAGGGACAAGGCCTACGCGAGGGGAAAACAATTGGCGGAGAAACTGCACAAGATCATTCCCCGGCAGCTCTATGAGGTTGCTATTCAAGCGGCAATCGGCAACCGTGTGATATCGCGCGAAAGCGTGAAGGCGCTGCGCAAGAACGTCACTGCGAAATGCTACGGCGGGGATATCACCAGGAAGAGGAAACTATTGGAGCGCCAGAAAAAGGGCAAGAAGAGGATGAAACAGGTGGGCAATATCGAGCTGCCACAGGAAGCGTTCATGGCGGTCTTTCAGGTCGACTAGGGCGGCTTAATTCCAGGAAATGACAGAAAGATATGTCGGAAGAATTATCAGCGGAGAAATCGGGAGTAAAGGATGGAATTGACTTAGTCAGGTCGAGAGCTTCCTTTCTTTCCGAATGGGTCAAGACCATCATATATGCGGTCGCCCTGGCGCTTTTCATTCGAACCTTTTTTCTGGCCACCTTTGTGATTCCCACCGGCAGCATGGAGCCGACCCTTCGCGGAGCGATGAACTATGGACGCGGTGATAAGATAATAGCCATTAAGTTCATATTTGGATTCCGCATACCCTTTACGAATATTAAATTTCTGGAAATGACCGAGCCGAAGCGTGGCGACGTCGTGGTCTTCAAGACAAAGGGGATCAGCGGACTCGACCAGCGTAAAGACTTCATCAAGCGGGTTGTGGGCGTGGGCGGCGAACAACTGCGGATAGTTCCGGACAATCCATATTGGAATCCCGGCACAGACGAGGTCGCGAGGGGAGGCGGCCACATATACATGGACGGAGAGCGTGTGGAGGAGCCTCCCACAATTGCCGAAAGGACCTACTATCCTGCGGGCGCATACGGCCAGGGGGAGATTAGCATTCCGCCGGACCACTTCTTCATGCTCGGCGATAACGCGCGCAACAGCAAGGATAGCCGTTTCTGGGGATTTGTGCCACGGGACAACATAGTGGGGAAGGCGGTGGCAATTTATTGGCCGCCGAAACGCATTGGTTTGGTTCAATAAACGACGGATGATATGGGAACATAGATTCGAAGTGCCACAGGAATCGTTCATGGCGGTCTTTCAGGTCGACTGAGACCTTAGAGCCCGAAAGCGTAACAGGGAAGGATTGGAAAGAATGTCAAAGGCGGTACCGGAAGAAAGAGAGCAGCCTGATTTCGAGCAGTCGTGGGAACTCGTAATCTGGGAATGGGTCAAGACGATACTCTATGCAGTCATTCTGGCCATGTTCATTCGGACCTTTTTCCTGCAGACGTTTAAGATCCCCACCGGCAGCATGGAGCCGACGCTTCGGGGAGCGATGAATTACGGGCGCGGTG
>CAYZZY010000023.1:0-9949 GCA_964482745.1 uncultured bacterium | reverse complement strand
CCCACCGGCAGCATGGAGCCGACGCTTCGGGGAGCGATGAATTACGGGCGCGGTGACAAGATAATCGTCATCAAGTTCATCTATGGGTTCCGCATACCTTTTACCAATATAAAGTTTTTGGAGTTTACCGATCCAAAACGCAGCGACGTCGTAGTCTTCAAGACAAAAGGGATCAGTGGACTCGACCAGCGTAAAGACTTCATCAAGCGGGTTGTGGGCGTGGGCGGCGAACAACTGCGGATAATGTCCGATAATCCACATTGGAATTCCGAAACAGGCGAGGTCGCGAGGGGAGGCGGTCACATATACATAGACGGAGAGCGCCTGGAGGAGCCTCCCACGATTGCCGAAAGGGTTTATTATCCCGCGGGCGACTACGGTCAGGGCGAAATAGACATCCCATCCGACCATTACTTCATGCTTGGCGATAATGCGCTCAACAGCCGCGACAGCCGTTTCTGGGGATTTGTGCCACGGGACAATATAATCGGGAAAGCGGTCGCGATCTACTGGCCACCAAATCGCATCGGTCTGGTTCGTTAGAGAAGAGAACAAGTCTTTCAGTCCATGACATCCATCTATGTCCATATTCCATACTGCAGGTCGAAGTGTCCTTATTGCGATTTTGCCTCTATCCCTGTGAACGGGACGGTGGATGCATATCTGCGTGCCCTGTGCAAGGAGGCAAGTGTCACATCTGCGGCAATCGATTCCGCCGAGACGCTGTATGTTGGCGGCGGGACCCCGACAATCCTTTCATCGGAAGAGATAGATACGCTTTTCACTCATCTGAGAGAATTCTTCCGCATCTCGCCTCAAGCGGAGGTGACAATCGAGGCAAACCCATGCAGCATCACCTCTGAAAAGGCGGCGTTTCTGGCGGCAGGCGGCGTGAACCGCGCGAGCCTTGGAGCCCAGAGCTTTGTTGACGAGGAACTCTCTTTTCTCGGGCGGCCGCATAAGGCAGAGGATATCGGTCAGGGCATCTCTCTTTTGCGCGAAGCCGGCATACGCAACCTGAGCCTCGACCTGATATACGCCATTCCCACCCAATCAGAGGAGAGTTGGAGGTATTCGCTCGACCGGGCGCTCGAATTGAGACCGGACCATATCTCCGCGTACTGCCTTACGTTCGAACCGGCGACCCCGTTCTGGCATGCGCTGAATGAGGGGAGCATGCAAAAGAAGACGGATGAGGAGGAACTGGCGCTGTATGAAATTGCGCGCAATATGCTAACGGATGCGGGCTACGAGCACTATGAGATCTCCAATTTCGCGCTTCCCGGCAAACGCTCGCTTCACAACATGGTCTACTGGTCGAACGAAGAATACCTCGGTCTGGGCGCGAGCGCGGTATCCTACCTGGACGGCAAGAGAATCACCAATCTTTGTGGCCCCGAGGCATATATCCGGGCAATGGAAACGTGTGGAGACGCAACGGATGAAGCCGAGGAAATCCCGCCGCGCATGCAGGCAATCGAGACCATGATCCAGCGCCTCCGCGTGCGCGAGGGAATCGATTGCCCCTCGTTCAAGGACCGTTTCGGACTCGATCCGGAAGAGATTTTTGGAGATTCGCTTCCCGAGCTTGTAGAACTGGATCTGCTCGAACGTTCGGATTTCGCGATCAAATCTACGGCAGGCGGGTGGCGCCTGGCCAACGAAGTCGCTCTCAAGATCCTGGATTGATTCGCTGCAAATTGTTTTTCCTCTTGAAAAAGCGACCCTGTTACCGCTACAATTGACCGACGCCAGATCCTGGCGGACCTTATAGACTTTTCTCACCGAACGGGCGACTATGAGCGACGCAGAGACTGAAATCCCAGCCGAAATCACATCCCCCAGGAAAAAGGAAGGCATCTTTGACGAAGGCTTCCTTGTCATCATTACCGGACTGGGCAACGTCTTCAACTTCTATTTCCACATATACATGAGCCGAAACCTTGGCCCGGAGGGCTATAGCGCTCTCAACTCCCTGATGTCGTTGTTGTTCATGATAGCGATTCCCATAATCACCGTTCAAACGACCATAACAAAATTCGTGGCCCAGTTCAGGGCACGTGACGAAGACGCCAAAGTCAGGACGCTGTTTCTCAAATCTCTCAAGCGGGTGAGCGTTGTTGCGTTTGTGCTGACGGCAGCCATCATTTTCGGGGCGCCGATTATCGCAGAGTTTCTGAACATCGAGGGAAATACTCCCATCGTTGTTTCGGGACTGCTTGTGTTTGCGACATTTGTGATGCCCGTCTTTTGGGCAATTCTTCAGGGGAGCGAGCAGTTCCGTTTTCTCGGTACCTCCTACTTTGTAGGATTCACCACAAAATGCGGTCTCGGAATTCTGTTCTCCATTATCGGTTGGGGAGTCGGCGGGGTGCTGCTTGGAGTGACGCTTTCTTTCGGGCTTGCTTTTCTTGTCGGTTTCTGGCCGATACGGGAGGTGCTCGCCTATCCGCCCGAGGACGACAATGTAAATATGAAGGAACTCTATAGGTTCGCGGCGCCCGTAGTGATCGCGCTGTTCTTCCTCAGCTTCTTCTGCAATCTCGACATCGCCCTGGTTCGCCACTTTTACGGTCACTCCGAAGAGGGGCTGAAACTGGCGGGATATTATGCGACGGCGTCAATCATCGGCAAATGTTTTCTTTTCCTTCCGCTCGGAATAGTCCTTGCACTGTTCCCAAAGGTTGCACGGAAAAAGGCCATGGGGGAGAATCCCGTTCCGGTGTTGATACGCGGACTCGCCCTGGAGATCGTGATGTCCATCGGCGGAATTATCGCCTGCATCGTGCTGGCGCCTTATCTGGCCCTTTTTTTGGGAAAAACCGACGCGCCGGAACTCGTTGCCTTGATAAGAGTATTCGGCATCGCGATTACTCCCGTGGCCGCAACCACGATACTGGCCAACTACAACCTCGCTGACGAGCGCTACGGCTTTATCTGGATGCTCGTTCCACTCACCGTCCTCACCTTTGCGGGAATCTGGCTATTCCATAGCACTCCCATGGCCGTCCTCACTATGATAGGCGCCGGGGGATTCGCCCTCTTCTTAACCACATCCGGCTACACCTTTCTTTCCCGCAGGGAAAAAAGCCCTGACGAACAACCTTCCGACCTTGCCTAAGTATTGATGAACGTATTATTTAGGGTTGATTTCCATCCAGACGTATGATAAAATCAATCCACTGGAAACACGAAAGGTACAAGGTGAAGGCGTGCCCGGCGGCGTCTGAGGGATGGACAAATACAAGGGGAAGCTCACCGTGCTGATGCCGGCCCATGACGAGGGCGCTGGCATCTACAACAATATCGGAGAGACACTTAAAGTACTTCAGGGGGGGAGCAGCGATTACGAGATTATCGTAATCGATGACGGCAGCTCCGACAACACCCATGAAGAAGCTTCCCGTTTTGCCGCACAAGCTCCATGCGTCAAGCCGATCAGGAACAATACGAACCTCGGTAAGGGATGGGCTCTTCGCGAGGGATTCGGCCAGAGCACCGGCGATCTTGTGGTGTTCATCGATGCCGACCTCGATCTGCATCCGAACCAGCTTCAGGTTTTCTTCGATTCCATGCGGAACGAAGACGCGGATGTCGTCATAGGCTCGAAGCGCCACCCGCAATCGAAGCTCTATTATCCACTGCACCGCAAGGTCGTGAGTGCAGTGTATTTTTTCCTGATAAAGCTGATGTTCCGCCTGCCCATCCACGACACGCAGACGGGCCTCAAACTCTTCAAGCGGGAGGTACTCGAGAAAGTATTCCCTCAGATGCTGGTCAAGAAATTCGCCTTCGATCTTGAACTGCTCATGCTTTCCCACAGGCACGGATTCAAGATAGCGGAAGCGCCGGTCGTCGTGGATTATCGACCCAGCCTCGGAATAAAAATGAAGCACTGGGTTCGCTTCAACGACATATATACGACGTGGTGGGATACTATGGCAATATTCTACAGGCTTTATATTCTCAGGCATTATGACAGAAACCAACCAGAATAGCGTTCAGAGCGAGGCAGCGAAAGAGGAACGGGGAAGTCTCCCGAAAGTCACCGTGATAATCGCCCTGCACGAGTGCAGTGACCGATTTATCAGGGATTTCTCCCATTTTCACAGCCTCGATTATCCCGATTTCGAGATAGTGATTATTGCGGACGAGCCCAATCTCAACGAAAGGACGAATCCGAGATTCTCGGCATTGAAGAAACTCGAGACGCCGGGACTTGTGAGCATACTGGCGACGGGAAAAAAACTCACCGGTCCCGCCGAAAAGCGCGATCTCGGGATCGAAAAAGCAAAGGGAGCACTATGCGCATTCATCGACGATGATGCCTACCCGAGGCCGGACTGGCTTCGCAGCGCGGTCCCGTTTTTCGACAACAAGGACATAGGGGCGGTCGGCGGTCCCGGCGTCACGCCACCGGACGACCCTTTGCTGGGACGCGCCAGCGGGGCCGTATATACTTCGCCGCTCGGAAGCGGCCAGGCGCTCTACCGTTTCGTCCCGCGCAAGGCGCGCGAAGTGGACGACTTTCCCGCTTTCAACCTGCTTGTCCGCACCGACGTTCTCAGGGAGGTGGGCGGTTTTTCATCCTCCTACTATGGCGGCGAGGACACGAAGCTGTGTCTCGAGATCATCAAATCCGGCAAGAAGATCATGTACAGGCCGGAAGTCCTGGTATTCCACCATCGGCGTCCCCTGTTCATGAAGCACTTGAAACAGATCGCAAACGTGGGCGTTCATCGCGGGTACTTCGCCAAGATGTATCCCGAAACGTCGCGGCGGATTTTCTATTTTATGCCGAGTATTGTGGTGATGACTCTGTTTTGCGGGATAATCCTGTCGGCGTTTTCAGGTGTTATGGCCGCCATCGTACTGCTCAGCCTGGCCGGCTATTTTGGGATCGCCTTCGTGTCGATCATGCCGGCGAGCAGGCTCGACGTGGCGCTGCTTGGAGCGGCGGGCATCATGGCGACTCATCTCACCTACGGCTGTGCCTTTATTCGGGGGCTCACGCTGAAGCACCTGGACAGATAAGGAGACGCCCGCGTGGAATCTCCCACGGTCAGCATCATCGTTCCCACCTTCAATTCCTCGCGCTCAATCGAAGAATGCCTGGAAAGCATAAAGACCCAGGAATATCCGGCGGACAAGCTGGAGATCATCATCATCGACGCCGGTTCAAGCGATTCGACGATTGACATCGTTTCCAGGATCGGAGTGGACAAAGTGCTTTCCAATCCGCTAAAAACCGGCGAGGCGGGCAAGGCAGTGGGTATTGAGAACGCCTCGGGCGACATCATAGCCCTTATTGACAGCGACAACATCCTGGATGGAAGCGATTGGATGAGGAAGATGGTGACACCGTTCGAGAATCCGGACATCGTCTTCACAGAATGCTATGCCCTCACCTATCGTCCCACCGACTCGATCATCGATCGGTATTGCTCGCTTCTGGGGATGAACGATCCGGTTCATCTTTTCCTTGGGAACTATGACAGGTTCAGCACGCTCACGGGCAGATGGACGGGGCTCCCGCTGCAAATGACCGATCACGGGGACTATTATGAAGTCGTCCTCTCGGAAGAGGCCATCCCGACGATGGGGGCAAACGGGTGTCTGCTCCGCAAGGATGCGGTCATGGACGTAGACCATACACCGTACTATTTCGATATCGACGTTGTCTATCAGCTCGTCTGCAAGGGGCACAACCGGATTGGCATGGTGAAGAAGGGGATCGTCCATCTTTTTTGTCCCGACCTGCGGACGTTCGCCCGCAAGCAGAGACGTCGGATTAATGATTTTCTGCACTACAAACGTATGGGAAGCAGATCATATCCACACCAGAAGTATTTCTGGGGGTACGTCAAGTTCGTCATTTTCTGTCTTCTTGTGTTTCCGCTGCTGACGCAAATGATGCTCGGGTACGCCAGGAAAAGCGATCCCGCATGGTTTATCCATCCTATCGCGTGCTGGCTTACGCTTTTAATGTACGGATGGGCCACCATCCGCTCCTTTTTTCTGACGGCGGAATTTGACAGGAGCGACTGGAAGCAGTAATCGCTGACCGCAGGCAAGGTCCGGACTAACGAATGAAACGCAGGGTCCTTCTGATAAATCCCGATCCAAGGGTTCCGGCAAACCCACCGCTCGGCATTCTTTGTGTCGCCGCGGCGCTCGAACAAGCGGGAATCGAAGTGCGGGCGCATGACATGGGCTTCGACAGTGACGGTTCAGGGCTCGACGCCTTGCTTGAGGAATGGAAGCCCGAACTCGTCGGCATAACGTGCACAACCCCCCTCTATCCGTATGCCCGAACTCTTGCGGCACGCGTGAAGGCTGCCCGGCCCGACACCTGGGTCGTGGCAGGAGGCGTTCATCCGTCGGTCGTCCCGGAGCACGTGCTGAAGGACTCCGAGGCAGACGTCGCGGCTGTCGGCGAGGGTGAAATCCTGATGTCCGAGCTGGTGGAGGCGTATCCGGACAAGCAGGCTGCCGCAAAGATAGCAGGAGTGTTCGCAAAGAGTGATGGAGAGATCCTTAAGGGACCTCCGTCCGTGCCCATCCCGGACCTTGACGTGTTGCCGGCGCCGGCCCGCCATCTGGTTGACGTTCGCCGGTATTTCCAGGCCTCCGGTCACGATCGTATCAAGTGGTCGCTTCCCCAGCCGTCCCTTCCCGTGATAGCCTCGCGCGGATGTCCATACCGGTGTGCATTCTGCGCCTCGGAACTGGTGCACGGCAAGAAGATACGGTTCCGGTCGGTCGAGAACATACGCATCGAACTTGAGGGTCTTGTCTCCGGATATGGGATAAAGGGCGTTTACTTTTATGACGATACGCTGAGCTTCGATGTCGCCTGGCTCGAACATCTGTGCGCGATGCTGAAACAGATGCGACTGAAGTGGATATGCGGCACGCGACTCGACAGGGTGAACCGCGAGATCCTGGAAATGATGAAAGAGGCGGGCTGCGTTCTTATCTCTTACGGCATCGAGTCCGGCGATCCCGATATGCTAAAGAAGGTGCTCAAGAAGGGGCTCACGCTCGAATGTATCAGAGAGAATATGGCATTGACAAGAGACGTGGGCATCGCAACCGTCGCCAACTATATGCTCGGGTTCCCCGGCGATACCGAGGAGAGTATGCGCAAAACGATAGCGCTGTCCCAGGAATTGGATTCGGACATAGCCGAATTTTCCATTTATATGCCGTTGCCCGGCACCGAACTGGCGGCCACTGCGGAGCAGGGCGGCGAGATCGTACAAAAAGACCTTGAGCGGTTCGATTATTCACGACCCACATATTCGGATGCCTCGCTCTCTCCTGAGCTTGTGAAGAAGTATCATACAATGGCGGTGCGCGGTTTTTATCTCCGGCCGGGCTATATTATGAGACGCCTCTCCCGGATAAGGGGATGGGACGACATCAAGGCCAACCTGCAGGGCGTAGGCTCATTTATCAGTGTCTGGCGGCGTTCTTCGGAGCGATGACGCTGGGAGCTTTGTACCCCGGGGGAAATGATGGATGTTCGCGGCTATCTTTCAGAATGTACCGTAGCGATTGTCAAGCACACCTACACGCCGACCGGCGGTGTCGAGCAAGAGCTGTTGCGTTACCTTCTTCCCCGGACAAAGGCGGTTGTATATGTCAGCCATCCCTTTCCCGAGGCGAAGGGCGTGCCGCTGAATACGGCCATCTCATATTTCGAGGACGGCAGGGAAAAGAACAATGTCCTCGCGCCTCTGGTGAGGGGTCCGTCCCCGGTTTTTTTTGCGAAGGACGTGCTCTTTACTCTCTGGTATCTGCTCAGATACAAGTCCAAATTTCAACTCTATGTGGGAGTGGATAACCTGAACGCGAGGACCGGTCTCTTTCTCAAACGATTGGCCGCCGTGCAACGCACGATCTATTACGTGATCGATTATGCACCCAACAGGTTCAGTCACCGTCCGGGGCAAATGCTGTACCGGGCCCTCGACCGGCGCTGTTGCTACGGTTCGGATGCCGTATGGAACGTTTCCGCTGCCATGGAGGAAGCGCGCAGGCTGGACGGTGTCGAGCCAACCCGATGCGCGCCGCAAATCGAGGTGCCGCTCGGCGCAAGATATTCCGAAATCCCCAGGCTGCCTTTCGAAGAGATTGATCCCAACCTGATAGTCTTTCTCGGGAGCCTGACGCGTGAACAGGGACTCGATATCATGATAGAGTCGATGGTCAAGCTCCGGCGCATTGTCCCGGGAGCACGTCTCCGGGTTGTCGGTGACGGTCCGGAGTCTGCCTCGCTCAAGCGGCTTGCGGTCGAGAACGGTGTCTCCGATGCGGTTGAGTTCATGGGATTCATTGAGGACGACGCTCGGGCAGCAGAACTCGTGGCCGAAGGCGCCGTCGGCATAGCGCCATATCCTCGAACAAGCGACACTTATAAGCGGTTCGCAGACCCGGGCAAAGTGAAAATATACCTGGCGGCGGGGCTTCCGGTGGTTATCTCACGGGTGCCGCGTGTCGCCGAACTCATTGAAAAGTCCGGAGCAGGCATTGCGGTTGAGCCAGATACAGGCAGTCTGACCGATGCGCTGGCTTCCATTCTCTCTTCACCCCAGAATGCCCGGGAAATGAGAGCGAACGCTTCGGAACTCGGGAAAAAGTACGACTGGGACGCGGTTTTCGATCGCGCTTTTGAACAGACCCTGGAATGCTGGAAAAAGCAGAGCTGATGGAAAAGCCGACGGAGAAAAAGACAATTGCGCCGGATCGGGGCAGAACAGGGATTTCACCGCGACTGCTGAATGCCGGCTGCGTGGTGATATTTGCAGTTGCGAGCGCATACGCATTCCGCGGCGTGTGGAATCCTCTCAATACGATCGAAGGAGCGGACGCGTCGTTGTGGGTCCCGATGTTCGTGCATAAATGGACCGAGGGGCTGCTTGTGCCTCGCTGGTTTCCGCATTTCCTCGCCGGGATCACACAGCAGTTCCAGTTCCTCTCACAGAGTCTCCCGCTGATGTTGACGCTTCCGCCGCACAGATTTCACGGATTTGCTTTCATGCTGGACACCTTTCTTGCGGGGGCTTTCATGTTCGCGTTCCTGCGAAGCCGGCGCATAGGCCATTTCGGAGCGCTTGTGGGCGGACTCTCATTTCAACTGGGCAACAGCCTGCTGACAAATGCGGCACAGGGCGGATTGTGGAAATTTGACACAGCCTGCTGGGCGCCGCTGTTCCTGCTGTTCTTTACCCGGATTCTCGATGATGATCCGAGACGCGTAAGGAACTGCGTATTCGCCGGAGCGACACTCGGGATGCAGTTTCTCGGCGGCGAGGTCCAATTGGCGTATTATGTGTGTCTGCTCGCGCTGGCGTATTTCGCTTTTGATACCACCGATCAACTCTGGAGATCACGAAAGGTCGAGTTCTTCTCCGAACCGTTGAAATCCGCCGGCAGGCGTTTTCTGATGGCGGCGCTTTGCACGGTTGTGGGTATTGTGTTTGCCTCAGAGGTGCTTTTCAGCTATGTCTCGTTTGCACGCGGCAACGAAAACGTTGGGGTCCGGACTGAGGAGGACAATTGGCGATTCGCCACCGAGTTTTCGTTTCCGCCCGGGGAAAGCCTTGCCCTTGCGCTCAGCGGCGGCATTTTCGGTGAGGGCGTGGATTCGCGCACCGTGCAAGGGCACCCGATTGTCCGCATCACTGACGACTATATGGGAATAGTCGCCGTCATGTTTGCGTTCATGGGGCTCCTGTCCGGGAGAAGACGCGCGTTCTTCTTCGGTTGCGCGGCGGTGGTGGCGCTCGTTATCTCATTCGGACGCTTTTTCCCCTTGTTCTACAAGGCGATCTATTTGCTTCCTGCGATGAAAGGGCTGAGAAATCCGCACAAATGGCTTTTTATAACGGCCGTGTGCGTGCCGGTCTTGGCGGGTATGGGGGCAGACTATTGGAAGAATGCC
>CAYZZY010000022.1:0-19301 GCA_964482745.1 uncultured bacterium | reverse complement strand
CTTATAGACGATGGCGCATGAAAATCTCAACAAAAATTCACGATTCTGAACATTAATAGTGCAGAGGGCACGGAGAAAAGCAAAGATTGCCGCGTCGCTTCTCGCAATGACAGATTCAATCATAAATTGCGCAAACAAAAAATCCAGTGTGGGAGCGCACGGCTGTGCGCCCTCTCGGTCATTCCCGTGGGCACCCATTTCAAGACAATAAGTTATGCAAGCATCATACTGCCGAACATCTCATCATACTGATTTGATATCTGCCATAGCGCAATGGAATGTAACTGGGGACACGATGAAGCATCATGTCCCCAACTAAATTGACTGGATTCCCGCTCCTTCGACGCGGCTCAGAATAAATTACGACCTGCGGGAATGAGAAACAGGCGCAGTCCCGCCATGGCGGAACGCCCTAAGATATCCCCCTCTTTCCCCCTTTTCCAAAGGGGAAGTAGATCCAGAATTCCGGGGACACGGAATCACGCCTGGCGTGACCTTCGGCAGAAAAATCCATGGCTCTGGAGTTCCTGTCCTTACCACCTCACGTGTGACATGAGACCAGCATGTTTTTGGCGCGTTCATATTGACGCCATGGGAGGGCACTTGACCTGGTCCCGGCGAATACGATATAACTTTGACACATAACGAATCGAGACTATGAATCGTGGGATGGAGGAGATGACCATGGCTGAGATGATAGAACTCAAAAGAGACGGCGAGATCGCACGACTGATTTTGAACCGGCCCAAAGCCTATAACGCATTCAACCTGGAAATGGTAGGACTTTTCGCAGAGTATTTGATCAGTCTTTCAAAGGACGATTCCGTATCGGCGCTCATTATTACCGGAGAAGGCAGAGCTTTCTGTGCGGGTGGTGACCTGAAATGGGCGCTTGGATTTCCGGGAGGGCTCGTGGCGGCTTTTCACGAATTGGCCGCCCGCTTTCATCAGGTCGTATTGGAGATTCGCCGGATGAGGAAACCGGTGATCGCGGCCGTGAACGGGATCGCGGCGGGCGGCGGCTTTTCGACGGCGCTGGCCTGTGATTTTCGAGTGCTGGCCAAATCCGCCATTTTGAGACAAGCCTATACTTCGAGCGGTCTGTGTGTTGACGGCGGCGGCACGTTCACGCTTCCGCGCCTTGTCGGCCTCGCTCGCGCGCTCGAAATTGTCGGATTTGACAAACCCATCTCTTCGGAACAGGCGATGTCCTGGGGACTGGCGACAAAGGTGGTAGATGACGGGCTCGCGCTGGAGGAATCATTGAACATGGCCCGGGAACTGGTCAAAGGGTCGCTCAATTCTTTTGGCTGGTGCAAAGAACTTCTCACGGATTCATTCAGCGCAACCTTCGAGACACACATAGAACGGGAGCGACTCGCGCTGACTTACTGCGCGGGGCATGCCGACGGCCAGGAGGGACTGGCGGCTTTCGCGGAGAAACGAAAACCCGCGTTCAACGTAAAATAAGGTTGTACACGGAACCCAACCTATCCTTCTCCCGCTTCCGGTTGCCTGAAGCGGGGTGAAGGCGATGCGCGGGGCCGCCTTGCAGCCTTTATACTCCTACGGCCCTGCTGATTTCAATGATTATGGGAGAGACCAGTCTCGCGTAATCGTTATATTTCATCTGAATGGTCTCCGTGTGAGAGCCGGCATTGAACACGATGTCCGGCATTTCGGCGAGGTCGCGATCAACATAGACGGGAAGATCATAGAGATTCCCGAATGGCGACTCCGCGCCGAGTTCAACCCCTGGAAAGAGCTTTTCCATTTCGGATTCAGACGCAAGCCGGACGTCGCTGCACCCGATTTCCTTCCTGAGACGATCGAAGTCCACTTTGGCCGGCGCCTGCATCACGACCAGAACATACTTTCCGTCGCAGTTGCAGACGACGGGCTTGGCCACGTGCCACCCGGTAATTCGCTGGGCGGCGGCCACCTCCTGGGCGGTATAGGCCACCTTGTGCGATAGCACGCGGTAGTCCACATGGTTCGCATCGAGATATTCCCTCAGTCTTTTGGAAACCGTCATCGAACCCACCTCCTTGGCAGAATTGCCCTGACAAAACCCACCATTCTTGAGTTTGTCATACTGATTTGCTATCTGCCATAGCGCACCGGGATTTAATCGGGGACACGATGAAGCATCAAGTCCCCAATGAGATCCTTTATCTATAATGAAATCAGTGTCAGATATTTGCGGGTTCGGCAATGCCTATGACGGCATATCGGGTGGGATCTTCAGAGGTATCGATGAGGGCGCCATTCTGGAGACCTTCTTCATCGTCAAAGGTTCGGACTTTCGGCAGAAATGGATTGCCTTCATTCGGCTCCACGACAATAGCCGTCTGGCCGGTCTCCAGGCGGATAAGACTGCCGGGCGGGAAAACGCCGACGGTATTCAAGAGAACCTTTACCAGCAGCGGGTCAAACTGCTTTGCGATGCCTTCGATCAGTACATCTACTGCCTTCTGAACATTTCGGCCGGCATGATAGCTGCGCTTGGCCGTCATGGCTTCATAGACATCGGCAATGCTGACAATACGGGCAAGCATATGGGGTCTGCTCTTTCCCTTTATGGTTGGATATCCGCTGAGATCATAGCCTGCATGATGTTCGAGCGCTGCCAGCACAGGCAAGTCTCCTATGCTCTGATACCGCATGAGTATCTGAGCGCCCTCTATCGGATGACGCCTCATGATATCCCATTCCGCTTCACTCAATTTCCCGGGTTTGTTTACTATCTCTAAGGGGACTTTTAATTTCCCAATATCATGAAGCAGACCGGCAAGACCTACGGTTTTTGTCAACTCATTCTCCAGTGGGAGCCTGCTGGCGATAAGGAGACACGTGATGGCCACATTGATGGAATGATGAAACAAATGCTCATCATAGTTCTTCAGGCTCATAATGTTAATAACTGCGCTACGATCAGCTATGAACTCTTCCATCAGCAGAGAAATGACCGATCTGAGTCCGGTGACATCTATTGGATGGCTGCTCAGTACATCTTCCTCTACCAATGCCATATGCTCCAACGCTTGTTCATAGGAGGCGCGAGAGGTCATGTCATCCTCATCCTGCTCGGCCAACTGATAGGTGTCACCTGCAAATTGGAGCGCGACAAGCCTCTCGATTTCTATTCCGACAATTCCTTCCCTCTTTAACCGGTTCTTCAATTCTTCCTCGGGTGCGTCGGCATCCTGTTTTTTTTCATTGATGAGCGAGAAGAATGAGGCCACCGACCCGGGAGTAATCCCTTTTGCAAGCTTGAGGCTGTTCACCCCACGCTCCATCAGCAACCGTATAAAGCCTGCCTGCTGAATGCTCTCTTCGTTGAGCAAGTGCTTTTCCACATATATTTCAGACTTTACGATGTTGAAACTTACATCTGAATTGTGAGCAAACAAAGGCCTCAACAACTCACAAATCTCATTGGCCGGTTCCATGACCGCGGGATGGTTGGACGGATAGATTGCAACATTCTTTTCGACAGCAACCATTCTGTGGAGGATTTCGCGCCCGATATCAAGCATGTCTTCGTGGTTGGCCATATGTGCTACCCCTCTGCCACACGGGCGAGCGCAGCGCCGGCTGCGTGCCGAATCAGCGCCGCCTTTCTCCAACGGAACAGGCGCCTTGTCTTGCTGAGCCTCTCAAGCAATGCCGTCGAGGCATCTCCCTCTATGTTTTCCAAAGCTTCAATCGACAACCGCAAGATCTCATCGTCCCGTTTCAATACCTTGTCAGCATCAAGTATTCGTTCCAGCGCCGGCAGGGCCTGTTCCGCGCCCAGGGCCGCTACCCATCCAAGAGCGGCCTTGCACACGCCTGGATCTTCCTTATCCACACAAGAGCAAATGAGTTGAATCGCCTTGTCGGTCTTGATTCCGGCCAGACCCTTCAGCGCTTCCTTTTGGACGCGCGCCTCCTCGTGTTCCAACGCCTGCTCGAGGTAGGGCACGCATTCCGGTCTCCCTATTTGCCCGAGTATCGAAACTGAGTTGCGCGCAACATACCACCGCGGGTGCTTAATCTTCTCCGCTACCGTGGCTATTCCCTTCGCATCGGTCCGGGCAAGAGCCTGGCAGATGAGAAGCCTCACGTGCCGCGAATCTTCGTTTTCAAGCGCATGAAGAAGAGTCTTTGTGGCCGGTTGACCCAGGTCCTCAAAATATCTGACGATCTCCTCAAAATCGGAACTTGCCCTGTTTATGTCCCTAAACCTGTCTATCAACTCCAGAATCCTGTTCTCACCAAGAAATTCGTTGGCAGCATCCTGAACCGGTTTTAGCTGTGTACTTGAAAAAATATGTGCCTTCTGCTCAGCCTCCAACTGCAGGCCCTGGATCAGCTTTGTGGCTTCTTTGTAGTTGCCGTTTCTCAGGAAATGCTCGATATAGGATCTTACGCGATCAACAAGCGCGGCATGGTTTAAAGGCGTTTCTTCATAGCGGAGCAATTCAAGGACGGTGGGCCCCATCACCTCGGCACCGGAGACTTCGAGTTCCTCTGCGACCTGACGCGATAACTGAATCTGCTCGCCGTTGCGGAATAATATCTTCTCCGTCGGATAAGCCTCTATGCGGGAGACAACCTGTGCGGCGGACGGCCGGGCGACATCCGGCTTAGGCACTTCCGGAACCGTGACAGGCCTGGCAGCATTTATTTTCGATCCTTCTTCAATAAGGAGGGATTCGATTTCCGGAGTGAGCAGATCTTGCTCTTTCAGGCGGAACAGAAGTGTCTCGCTCAACGCGGAATTGCTGACCTGAGTGAAATCGAGGTTGCTGAAGTAACTTCGCATTACAGAAGCTGCGGCCCCACTCACTCTGAAGTTCTTTGCCAATGCATCGGCCAATCGCGAAACAGGAAACCGGCTCAGGATGGCTGACTCAACAGCCAGGAGCGTAAGATTCGGGACCAGGCCCCGGTTGATGAGATCCTCTCTTAAATGGATCGACAAGCCCAACACAGAGACTGCCAGATTCCCCATGAGTTCGGTGCGTTCATCCTTCGACGGCAGTGATGCTATCGCGGCGCCAACGACGTGCAGGGCTTCGAGCATGTGTTCCACACGTGTATCAGAGTCAAGCTTTCCTTCCACGATTTCAAGTTTCAGCGAAAATCTTTCCAGGAGTTTGGAGAAGAGATCAGGTTTTTCGAGCAAGGCACGAAGACGATTAAGGCTTGCGATTTCGCCTTCCTGGACCCGAACAAATGTATCTGTAAAAATTTCGGGAGAACTAAGGTGCTCGATGTCGGATTCGAGATTTTCCATACCTTCGAGTTCCGGCAACACATGTTCAGAAATCATGAGATCGGATCCATCAATGATGGACAACTCGCCCGTCCCCTTTACAGAGGCGTAGTTGATGCTTCTTTGCATGATCAGGTTTTCGACCCCACCTGCCTGCGCAATCTCTTCAACTTTCAGATTGAGGATTTCAAGGAACGCCCTCATTTCGTCCAATGGGATATTTGGATCGATGATGATCTCTCGTATGCCTCTTCGATAAAGCTGAAGCGAGAGTCCTCTCATTACGGTGTCGTTGAGGATTTCCCCTTCTTCATGCACAGAGAGCCCATCTTTTTCAATATGGAGCCGGATCGCCTCTTCATCTCTGAAGATCTCTTTCAGCAGTTGGAGCAGATGTTCGATTGACTCGGTGACGACCGGATTGCTGGCAGGATAAAGGAGCAAGTCTTTTTTTGCTTTAATAAAAGACTGGACAAAGGTATTCGTTAATTTGATTTTGTCCATTTTGGGGCGGTTTTCGTGCATGGACAGGAGGTGCTCATCGCCATTATTTGGGTGTGTCGGACTCATTTTGCCCGCTTCCTATGCCCTTTCGAGAATCACCAAAGCCACACAAGCCCTTTAAAATCAATTATTTATACCTCTGGCGGCAATCAGACCCCACTGCCGGCACATGATCAAAGAAGAAATGTATTGACGAATTCTGGCGATCCATATAGAATGCACGCACAAATTGTGCCAATTTTTTGCATCTCCGTCCGGATTTATAATTCAGGATAACTCTTTCTATTCAAAGGTTTTGGGAGAAGACGGCGGCGTGACAGGAGAAAAAGATCTCAACGTAAGGATTAATCCTGCGGGAAAGCCACAGACAACGCCTCAGAACCGGAGGCTTTCGCGAAAATCGTTGATAAGCTACGGCTCATCCATGATAGGTCTCAATGGGATGGGCACGATGATAAGCGTTCATCTGCTGTTTTTCTACACTGACATAGTAATGATGGCCTCCACCGTGGTCGGATTGGTGATGGCCATCGCGCAGGTCTGGGATGCGATCACGGATCCGATACTGGGTTATCTCTCCGATCATACACCGTGGAAATGGGGAAGACGCAGGCCTTACATCCTGATCGGTTCCATCCCGGCAGCACTCTTTTTTGTCCTTCTTTTCTCGCCGCCGGCAGGCCTATCGAGCAAAAGTGTTGCAGTGTTCTTTGGAGTGGCGTTTTTGCTTTTTTATACCAGCCGGACGATCTGGGAGACACCATACTTCGCCCTCGCGCCCGAGTTGACATTGGACTATGACGAGCGCACCCGCCTCTCGGCGTACCAGCAGGTCTTCGCGACCTTTGGAGACATCCTCGGCACAATGGCGCCGGTTCTCTTCGTGGGCCTTTTCCTGACCAAGAGAAGCGGGTATTCAAGTCTTGCCCTGATCGTTGGAATCCTGGTAATCGCCTCGGCGGTCATCACCTATAAGGGTACACGCGAAAACCCGATGTTGTCGAAACAGTCGAAGCTCTCGCTTGGCCAATCCCTTCTCACCACACTTCGTAATCGGCCGTATCTCATTCTGGTTATAACCTCCACCCTGACGGCGATATCAAACTATACTACAATTACCGTCATTCGATATGTCGTCAAATACTGGTTCGTTCGAGAAGATCTGGAGCCATACTTTTTCGGCGCCTTCTTCGTGGGGGTGTTTGCCTCCATTCCGTTATGGATAAAACTGACGAATCGTATCGGCAAGAAAGCCGCATATATTTTCACGATGCTTGTGTACGCCACATTGCTCTGGTTCATACTTGTGTTGAGGCCTGAAGATTATATCTTCTTCGGGGTGGCGATGGTCATCGCCGGAGCGTTCAACATCGGGCTGTGGCTGATACCGGGTTCGATCGTGCCCGACATAATCGAATGGGACCAGCTTCAAGTGGGAGAGAGGCGGGAAGGCGCCTTCTATGGCATATGGACACTCATAAGGAAAGCAGGCATCGGCGGTGCATTCATATTGGTCGGGTATGCGCTCGACTTCGTCGGCTATATTCCGAATGCGGTGCAGAGCGACCGGGCGCTGCTCGGTCTCAGGATGCTGTTCGGGCCGATACCGGCTGTATTTCTTATTCTTGGAGTGCTCGTATTTGTGAGATTCCCGATCACCAAGCAGGTCCATCAGGATATACTCCGACAGATAGAGGAAAAGCAAAAGGGCGCAGAAAAAGAATGATATCCCGAATTCGGCTGATATCATGCATGCGCCTCGAATGATACCCGGGAAAGGAGCGACACCATGCCTGATCCGCTTTCACTTGAACAGATCGAAGAACTTCGCGCAATCAGCACGCCGACCATATCGAACGCCATCGAGACGTTCGAGGTGCGGCCTCGAAACGAAGGATTCATGAGCCCGGAGATCAAGTGCATACTGCCCGAACTCGGCCCAATGGTCGGCTATGCGGCCACGGGCACGTACATGGCCAATCGTCCCGCCGGAGATGAATTGAAAGGCAAGGACCAGGAACTATGGCAACATGTGCAGTCGATACCCGCGCCGAGGATCGTCGTGGTCCAGGATATCGACGAGACGCCATGTGTCGGATCGATGTGGGGTGAGGTCAACGGCACCGTGTTCACCGCGCTCGGGTGCGCCGGCACAATCACCAATGGCGGTGTAAGGGACCTGGATGAGGTTCGCGCAATGGGATTCCACTTCTTTGCCTCGTGCGTGATCCCGTCGCATGCATACGTGCACACGGTTGACGTCGGCAAGCCGGTGCTAATCGGGGGACTGACCATTCATCCCGGCGACCTGTTGCACGCCGATCAGCACGGCATTATAACGATACCGCATGAGATAGCGGCGGAGGTCGCCGCCCGGGCGCGAGAGGTCGAAGCGAACGAGCGGACAATGATCGAATTCTTCCGATCGGATGAATTCCCGCCCGACACCCCCATCGATGTGCAGCATTAAGGAGAGAAAGGAGCGGACTGCATATGGAACCCCGCGAAAGGATGTTGGCGGCGCTCGAGCTGAAGCAGCCCGACAGGGTGCCGGTGTGGGAGCTGGCCTTCAATGAGGAAAGCATAATAAACATCGCGCGCAACTTCACCTCCGACGTTCCCGAATTGAAGCAAGTGAGCGATATGACGATCGAGGAAAAGATCCAGTTGTTCAACGCATTGTGCATTCTGGTCGAAGAACTCGATCTCGACGGGATCACGCTCGTTCCACTCGGCCAGCGCGAGAAGGTTGCTGAAAATCTTATCCGCGACGAACTGGGCGTTGTTTCCCGGATGAGCGAGCACGGTTCGCCGTTCCCCGTGGACGGTCCCGTCAAGGACGCGTCGGACCTGAAAACACTAAAGCTTGATCCTCCCGGCGACGCCGTTTTCATGGGATTGCAGTTTGCGCTCCAGAAATTCGAGGGCCGTCGCGCGATGGCCTTTCACACGCCGGGCCCTTTCAAGCTGAGCTGGAGTTTGCGCGGGGCGATGGAGCATCTTCTTCTCGACTACCTTCTTCAACCTGAACTCGCGCACGAACTGGCGCGCCGCTCGACCGATTATTACATGGAATTCCATTCAAGGGCGATAGATGCGGGCGCGGAAGTCATCGCGCTCGAGGGAGACCTGGCCTTCAACACGAACAGCCTAATGTCGCCCGACCACTATGCCGAGTTTCTCCTCCCGTACCATACGGAAATCGTGGAGAACGTTCATCGCAAGGGCGCGAAAATATTCAAGCACTCCGACGGCAATCTCTGGCCGATACTCGACATGCTGCTCGACTGCGGCTTCGACGGCATCCATCCGATCCAGCCGCAATGCATGGACATCGGCGAGGTCAAGAAACACCTGACCGGCCGGGCATGCGTGATGGGGAATATTGACTGCATGTATCTGCTGTGCGAGGGGACAACGGAGGAAGTGGAGCAAACAGTAAAGGAGACCATCGAGGCGGCGGCGCCGGGAGGCGGCTACATCATCTCGTCCTCAAACAGCGTACATCCCGGCTGCAAGCCTGAGAACTACATTGCGATGGTACACGCCGCCCACAAATACGGCGTGTACGAATAAGCGTGGAGTCCAAGAAGAGAAGGCCTGATCCCGAGTGATTTGTTCGTGAAACAGCAACACGGGGTCCGGTAGAGCCGCCTACTCGAGGCCGAGCTTCTTGACGGCCATGTCGGCGAGAGTGTACGGAGTGTTAGCGCTTTCGTCGGAGTCGGCCAGATAGTCCTCCACCAGTTTCTTTATCTCTTCATTCTGCCACAGGATCGCTTCTATACGCTGATTCATAATATCCTTGATCCGGGCGCGGATGCGTTTTTCCCGCTTGGCCTCCAGCAGGTGGGAAGAAATAAGGAATTCTCGATGCCGCTTGATATGCTCCACCAGTTCTTCTATGCCCTCGGCCTTGACGGCAGTGGTCAGGAGCACGGGGATGGTCCAACCGTCGTCGTTAGCGCGCATTGAAAGCATCGCCTCCACTTCGTTGGCGAGCCCGTCCGCGCCGTCCCGATCGGCCTTGTTGATCACGAAAATGTCGGCTATCTCCATCAGGCCGGCCTTCATCGTCTGGATGCCGTCGCCCGACTCGGGCACAAGCACGACGATGGTGGTGTCAGCGACTGAGACGATATCGAGTTCCGACTGGCCGACGCCGACGGTCTCCATGATAACGATATCTTTTCCGAACGCATCGAGAACGTCGCCCACCTCGTTGGTCGCCATCGCAAGCCCCCCGAGGCTCCCTCGGGTGGCCATGCTGCGGATGAAAACATTTGGATCAAGCCCGATCTCGGACATCCGCACCCTGTCGCCGAGAATGGCGCCGCCGGTGAACGGGCTGGTGGGATCGACCGCGATAATTCCGATTGTCCTGTCCTCGGCGAGGAAGGCCTTGGCAACGTGTGAAGTAAGCGTGCTCTTGCCGGCGCCTGGAGGGCCGGTAATTCCAAGTCGATGCGCCTGGCCGGTGGAGGGAAAGATCGTATGCAGGAATTCCTCGAACCCTTCGGCTCGATTCTCCACGAGCGATATCACCCGCGCCAGCGCCAGCCGGTCTCCCGCCTGAAAACGTTCGTATAACTTATTCAGATTATTCTCGCTTTTCATGTATGCAACATCACCTCAAATATCATGAGCGTCGGTTTTCCTTGTTCGGCTCCCGAATTCCCTTCTCAGATCCGCATGTTCCTTCCTGAACTTGAAGATCGTCATCAGGATATCCACTACCGCGATACCGACCGCGCTCATCAGCATAACAAAAAATATGGTCCAATAAATGAAGAACAGTTTTGCCGAAGCTGTGTAGTCGATGCCGTATGCTCCAAAGAGGGCCATGAACAGGGAAATCACGAGTGTAATTGTGCCGGCTGTCCTGAGAACACGGCGCACTGTCCATCCGCGATCTTTCGATGCTTCACTACCCATGACGGCTCTCTTACGGGTGTTCGGCGGCCTGTTCGACCGCCGGATTCCTGAAACGCACCGGTTTCATTATATTTTCAGCGTTATCACATGTCAAATGCGTTTGGGGGAGATTCGGTTCCCTGCGAATAAGTCGAATGGTGCGGACAAGGGGAAAGCCCTCTGGGGGGAGGGCGCACGACATCCATCCGGAGGCGTTATCTGGGATACTTTATCTCAACCTGCTCGGTCCTGTACTCCTCCGGCAGCATCTCGTTCACGGCTCGCATAATTATCAGTGAAGACTCGTCAAAAATGCGCTCGAACCTTTCGGCCTCGACAGTGTATGCTCGGAACTCGTCCTTTTCGATCAACTCGCGCAACGTTCTGACGTTTTCCAGGTTTACCACATCATCGATGCGTTCAAACTTTTTTTCGCACTTATCAAGTAGCTCGGTATAGCTGATGGCAGGCCCAAACCGTACTATTGTGACCCCCGCATCCAATTTGAGAAACTTGAAGATGTTATAGAATTTGATCCCCTTGGGAAGAATCTTATCCGTCCCGGAGACTGCGGTCGGCACAATCAAGCCCTTGGATTCGAACGGGAGCTGCATTATTCCGGTCTTTATGGGCTGCATCGCTCCGCGTTGGCTTCGCGTTCCTTCGGGATAACCGAGTATTGGACGCCCTCGCTCCAGCATTTCGCGAGTATTAATTGCGGTTCGCACAAGCGACTGCCTCTTGAGCACATTCACCTCGTGGGAAAGCTCAGCCCCCGATTCGGTCATGAAGTCGATAAAATCGCGCTGGCGCGGGTTGTGCCCTTTCGCCTGCTTGAACCACCTGGCAAAGCAAAGTTTGACATTGGTGATCGGGATCTGGTTGGTTCTTCGCAAAATCCATCCAAAGACGGGATATCGATAGTATTTCTCCTTGCACAGCGCCGCTACGCGCATCCCTTCGATCAGGTCGTTTATTACCATCATGATCAGGAAGTGGTCGGCCCAACTGATGTGGTTGGAAAAAGCAAATACGGGACGGCCGCTGCCGATCGCTTCTATCACGTTCTCATTATGCTCGCCTTTTCGGGGGATGTTAAGGCGATTGATGATCCATCTGGACCATGTCTTGGCGACTATGTCCCAACCCTTCTCGGAGCCCACCTTCATTATTTCTTCGGGAAATGCTTTTATGACGGCATCGCTCTTCATAGATCATCCCCATGTGTTGGACTGGACCGAGCTTATGTAGATTATACCCATACGGCACGTGCTAGTCAACGGGGGAAACCCGGAGCCCAAGAGAAGGTGCCGGACAAGCCGATAGAACTTTTCTCAAGCTCTTCATAATGCTCAGGATTCTCGGACTATTTCGGCGGGGTTGTTTTTTTCGCTCCCGGAATGCTAAGCTATTAATCCCCGGCAAGCTTTGAACAAAATGCATTGCCGGACTCTCTCAGCCCCAAACCGCAATAGTCTGGAAGGAGTCGAAGAATCGATTGTTGGCGCGTTAATGAGGAGGACATACCATGAAGATCACCCGAGTTGAGATTTTCACCGCACCGCCGCCGCGTTCCTGGATGAGCCCTGTAATGGTTCGCATCAATACCGACGAGGGCATTTCCGGAATCGGTGAGGTGGCCCTTGCGTACGGGCTTGGCGGCGAGGCCGGAGCCCGAATGGTCAAGGAGATGTCTCAATTCCTGCTGCTCGGCGAGGACCCGTTCCGAATCGAATACATCTGGGACAGATTGTTCCGGGACACCTTCTGGGGACAGGGCGGCGGGCCGGTCATCTATGGCGCGATGAGCGCAATAGACGAGGCGCTGTATGACATCAAGGGCAAGGCGCTCAACGTGCCCGCATATGAATTGCTCGGGGGCAAGTGCCGCGACCGGATTCGTCTGTACGCCAATGGATGGTATATCGGCGCTTCCGATCCGGAGGATTTCGGCGAGGCCGCAAAGAAAGTCGTCGCCGACGGCTACACCGCGATGAAATTCGATCCGTTCGCCATCCGGCCCGACGGCAGTTGGGGATACCCCGGCCGCGTGATCGAGCGCGACATGGCGCAGTGCGTGTATGACAGGGTCAAAGCCGTGCGCGAGGCCGTCGGCCCGGACGTCGAGATTCTCATTGAATGCCACGGCAACCTCGGCACAACCTCGGCCATACAGATCGGAAAAAAACTTGAGGAACTCAACCCCTTCTTCTACGAGGAGCCGGTCGACGCGCTGAACATAGACAGCATGAAGAAAGTGTCGGAAAATATCAATGTGCCCATTGCCGCGGGCGAACGGCTCTACAGCCGTTATCACTTCCGTGAATACATAGAGAAGCAGGTGCTCGATTATCTGCAGCCCGACATTGGGCTGGCGGGCGGCCTGACCGAAACCAAGAAGATCGCGACTTACGCCGAGACATACAACCTGGTCGTCGCTCCACACAATTGCGCAGGCCCGGTAGCGACGGCGGCGGCAGTGCAGCTCGACGCATGCATGACCAATTTCCTGATACAGGAATGGTTCCCGTACTTCAACGAAGAGCACTATGAACTCGTCACCGATGCGCTCGAGCCAAAAGCTGTGGACGGTTACTTCGCGATCCCGGACACGCCCGGCCTCGGTGTCGAACTCAGCGAGGCAGTCATCAAGGGACACGACTGCATCGTGGTGGAGTAAGCGCGACGAGCATTTACCGGGTAGATTGGCCATGGCCGCTGCTGATTGCTGAAAACATGCATTCGGCCGTGACACATGGGAGGTTACTTATGGGCGTGCAAGAACTGGGAGAGAATAAAGATTCAAAGAGGGAAATTGCCGAAAAGATTGGTGAATTGTCAAGGCTGCTTGGAATGATTCCGGGTGACGACACTGTTACAGTATCTGAGCCTCTCACTCAGAACTCCGTGGAACTGTCCAAATGGTTCAGTGACGCCAGAGACCGATTCCTGGAGTTGTCAATTCTTATCGGCCGGGCACTCGATATCCCGCTACAGTAGACAGATCCCTCGCGGGAACGGGATGGTGGCAAAAGAAAAACGGCTGAACTCGACCTTACAGGCAAAGGAGAATTTGACATAGCCGTCAGATCAAGTCTTGTCTGGCACAATGTCATGTTCCCGATCACTCTGGCTTTCGATTCCTGATTCACGGCTTTCTATTGCCTTACTCCCCTGCTCCGGCCTCCATGAGCAGTAGCACGATATCGCCACGGCCCTTTTCTCTTGCGAGCGTTAAAGCCGTTCTGCCGCTTATGTCCCTAAGCGTCCAGGCGGGGCCTTTTTCTACCAGTGCTTGAACAATGGTGTAGTGGCCGCGGTCTATGGCTGACATCAGGGCTGTGCTTCCATCATTGTCTTGCGCATTTATGTCAGTTGACTCTCTCAACAGTTTCCGGACGGTGGCATGGCGACCGAACTCCGTGGCCAGCATAAGCGCGGTTTGTCCTTTGTTGTTTCTCCTGTTCGCATCGGCGTCGTTGTCCAACAATAGTCCCGCGATCTCTGCGTGCCCTTTCTCTGCAGCCCACATAAGTGGTGTGCGGCCATTCTTGTCCGCCGAATCCGGGTCGGCGCCACTCTGCAACAGCATCCGGGCAATATCCAGATCGTTTGTTTCCGCGGCAGCCATCAGGGCGGTTTGGCCCCTGTCGTCCTTCACATTGGGGTCGGCGCCATTGTCCAGCAATGCCTGAAGAATTGCCCTGTGTCTTCTCATTGCCGCAGAGAACAGCGCTATGCCGTAACTTCCGCGCGCGTCCACGTCAGCGCCCTTTTGCAGCATCGCCTTTACGATTTCGGTGTGGCCTCCTTTTATCGCGTTCATCAATGGCGTGCCATACGGTCCGCCGGTGTTGACATTGGCGCCATTTTCAAGCAGGGCTTTCGCGACTTCCGTGTGTCCCGCCTTCGCCGCAGCCACCAGGGCGGTCCAGTCCGATTTTCCTTTCAAATTTGGGTCGGCGCCTTTTTCCAGCAACGCCCGGACTATATCATCATGGCCTTGCTGCGATGCGTACAATAAGGCAGTACGACCATCGCTGCCCCTCGCATCCGGATCGGCGCTGTTATCCAGTAATAGCCTGGCAATCTCCGTATGACCTGCCCCCGCCGCAAGCATCAGGGCCGTCAGATATGAGTGGCTCTTCTTGTTGACGTCAGCGCCATGAGCTATCAAAGCTTCGACGATGTCGGTGTGACCATTCATCGACGCAAGTATCAATGGGGTCATGCCTGTCTCGCCTTTGGCGTCTGCTTCGGCGCCCTTTTCCAGCAGCACCCTGGCAATCTCGGCGTCCCCTCCCTCCGCCGCCCAGATCAAGGCGGTGCGGTCGCCGAAGCCTTTCGCGTTTACATCGACGCCTTTCTTCAGCAAGGCTTTGACAACATGGGTATGCCCGCCTCCTGCCGCCGCTATCAAGGCCGTCAGGCCGGAACTGATTCTCATATTCGGGTCGGCGCCCGCGCGCAGCAAGGCTTTCACCGTCTCCGTGTGCCCCTCCTGCGCCGCAACCATCAGCACCGTCAGCCCGTTCGGCTCTCCCCCGTTCTCATCGGCGCCTTTATCCAACAGTGATTGCACGACGGCTATCTGTCCTGTCTCTGCCGCAAACCACAGGGGCGTCAGGCCGTTCTCGTTCTTCACGTCCGGATCCATTCCCGCAGCCAGAAACAGATCAACCGCAAACGCATGTCCCCTCCTCACGCGTCGTATGAATTCCTCCGACTCATATGGGATATTCTGCGTCTTCAGATCTTCGAGGGCTTCTTCCGGGGTCGGCGTTTTTTTGCCGCAGCCCGTGAGCGGAATCACCAGCATGAATATGAGGGTGGCAATGAATGCGCGTGCCATGATTTCCTTCCTTTGTGTCTCTTCGTGCCTCGGGCCTACGGCCCCTTCGCGGATAGGGCTCTTCGTTTTAGACTTTTTGACTTTTGACACCTGACTCTGCATGCCGCTCGATTCTATAATATCTTTTCCAAAAACTGCCGGCATCGCGGGTGCTCGGGCCTCTCGAATATCTGCTGTGCGGTTCCGGTTTCCAGGATCTGCCCCTCATCGATAAACACCACGCGATCGGCGACCTCCCGTGCGAAACCCATTTCGTGACTTACGACGACCATGGTCATCCCCTCTCGCGCGAGATCGACCATCACATCCAGCACCTCCCTGATCATCTCCGGATCGAGAGCGGACGTGGGCTCGTCGAACAGCATGATCTTGGGATTCATTGCGAGGGCGCGCGCGATGGCGACCCTCTGCTGCTGTCCGCCTGAAAGCTGGGTCGGGAAGGATCCGGCCTTATCAAGAAGGCCCACCTTGTCCAGAAGTTTCATCCCGTTTTGCTCGGCCTCGGCCCGTGAGATCTTCCTGATCTTGATCGGCGCGAGCGTCAGGTTCTGGAGGGCGGTCTTGTGGCGGAACAGGTTGAAGCTCTGAAAGACCATGCCGACTTCGGCACGGATCTTGTGGATGTCATTCGCTTTATCGTATATGTCCCGGCCGTCAACGAGAATGCTGCCTGCGTCGATGGTCTCGAGGCGGTTGATGACGCGCAACAAGGTGCTTTTCCCCGAGCCGCTCGGGCCGATGACCACCACCTTTTCTCCGGAAGCGACATCCAGAGAAACATCGGCAAGCGCCTTGAGTTGGCCAAAATACTTGTCGACGCCCCTCATCTGAATGATCGGGCTAGCGGCGCTCATATTGACCCAGCCTCTCTTCCATTATGCTGACAAGTCTCGAAAGAATCAACGTGATGAGGAGGTAGATGATTGCGATCAGGGTATACGTTTCGAAGTACAGAAAACTCTCTGCGGCGAATTCCCGGCCACGCCGCAGGAGGTCGGAGACGGCGAGTATCGAGACGAGCGAGGTGTCCTTGAGCAGCGCGATGGATTCGTTGCCTACGGGCGGCAGAATCGTCCGCCAGGCCTGCGGAAGAATAACGCTGAACATCGTCTGCATTCGGTTAAGACCGAGCGATATCGCGGCTTCAGTCTGGCCGCGATCGATCGATTCGATTCCGGCACGAAAGACCTCTCCCGTGTACGCCCCATAACACACGCTCATGCCGATCACCGCCGCGGCCATGTCGGGCAGGCGCACGAATCGGGCGAGTGCGTAATAGAGATAGAACAACTGCACCAGCAGAGGAATCCCGCGGACCACCTCAACGTATGTGGAGGCCACCAGATTGATGATCCGGTTGCGGGAGAGCCGGCCCAGTCCGGTGAACAGCCCGATAATCATGGAGAGCACTATGGAGGCGGACGTGACCTCGAACGTTATGAGAATCCCGCGCGGAAGAAGCTTGAGCAGCCTCAGATAAGGCTCCTGCTTGAAGAGAACGAGGTAAAGAAAAAGGGCGAGGGCGACAAAAAACGAAAGGCGCCACGCGGAAACCAGGCCCCTGTCTCCCCTCCTTGGTATCGCGGCGCCGTCGCCTATTTCGATTATTGTCGGTTTCTCGGGCATGATCCGATTCCGGCCATCCTTACCGCCTGATCCACTTATCGAGAATTTCCTTATCCAAACCCTTCGCCTGGACTGCCTTGATGCCGGTGTTCACAAGATCGAGGATTTTGGCATTGCCTTTTATTATGGCGATCCCATAATGCTCCACATCGCCGGTTTCGATGATTGCCCCTATCTTCAGCGAATCTTTGTATTTCTCTTTTTGGAGAGCGTATTGGGCCGCGACGGGGTCATCGCATACCGCCGCATCGATACGACCATTATACAGGTCCTCTATCGCCAGCCCGATTTCATCATACGATTTCGGCTTGACGCCTTCCACTTTTCTGACGGCGAAATAGCCCGTGGTCGCGATCTGGGCGCCGACCTTCTTGCCTTTGAGTTCCTCCAGGCTCGTTATGGATGAGTTAGCGGATACGATAAGCGCCTGCCTGACCTTGAAATAGGGTATGCTGAAGTCCATGACTTTCTTCCGCTCTCCGGTGATCGAGACCGATGAGCAGACCGCGTCGTATTTTCCGGTGGCAAGACCGGCAAAGATCCCATCCCACGCCACAACCTTGAACTCCGGCGTGAAGCCGGCTTCTTTTCCGGCGGCGTTCATGTAATCGACCGCAAAACCCACGACCTGGCCGTTGGCGTCAATAAACTCCATCGGCGGCCACGTCGCGTCGGTTGCGAAGGTGATCGTCTCGGCCCGGACCACACCGCTTAATAGGAGGATTGCCAATAGAGTTATCGAGATTTTCTTGAGCATTCTTTTCCATCCTTCCCTTTATTAGCCGCAGAGGGGTCGCAGACCCGAGTCTCAAAGCTCTCCGAGGATAACAAATGGTTTCTTGTATATATTTTGGGCGCACCGCCATGCGCCTCTACAATATTCGTGTAATTCGTGGTTTGATTTCCTCTGCGTCCTTTGCGCCTCGGGTCTAAGACCTTTTGCGGTTCAATGGCTCTGTCTTTCCCTCTTCCCCTCTTAACCTTTTCCCCTTTTGACCCAAGCCGCCAGCCTGGCGGCTCCCCTTAGAACTCTCCCCCCATGAAGGTTTTGGCAAGTTCCCAGGTTGCCATCGTCATTTTCTTTTCGGGCTCGGCCATCGTGGTATAGAGAGAGAGGGCCGGTTGATCCGAAGTGCTCGCCTTATGAATGGCGTCTCCGGCAATGAGGCCGGTCGGAAGCGCCGACGAGATGCCCTCGCCGAACATATTCATGAAGCCGGCCGCCTCGCCCGCGAGCAGTACCCGATCGCGGCCCAGCAGGAAGTTCCCCTTTAAACCCAGGTCCGCGCCAAGACAGCTTGTCTTGCGGACGACCTTCTCGATATTGAGCTGGAAATAGGTCTCCAGATACTCTGTGAACCTTTTGAGATACGGCTCGGTGCGGTTGCCCTTCTCGGCGGCTACCCCGTAGACGAGGTAGTCATCCTTGAAATTGACCCATGCATAGAATGCGCTGAAAGATCGATTGAGAAACGCATAGAAGTATTCGCGTTCGAGGTTTATCGTCCCGATGCAATAAAGCTGGAGCGGAATGAACCATCTGATCCCTTCCACGAACGCCGGATCCAGCAGTTTCCGCACGCGCGAGTTGGCGCCGTCGGCCCCTATCAGGTACGACGCATCAACATGAAACGTCTCCTTTTTTTTGTTGCGGATACGGGCGCGGACGCCTTTTTCCGTCTGGACGAAATCGAGCAACTCGCTTTCGTCCAACACCTCGGCTCCCGACTGTTGCACGAGCCAGTAATCGAATTCCGACCGCCACACGTTACAGCTCTGCGCTTTTTCTATCGGCGGTTCGATCATCGAGTCTTCTGCCATACAGAACCTGAACCCCTTGAGTGTTTTCGGCTTGCAGAAAACCTTGTCGGGCATCGGGCCGAAATGCTCTTTGATAAACTCCTGCGATCGATCGATCACCAGGCCAGAACAGATCTTGTAGCGGGGCAGTTTTTTTCTATCCAGTATCAGCGCCCGATATCCGTTTCGCACCAGCGACCGCGCCGCGGCCGCTCCCGCCGGCCCTGCACCCACGATTAATACGTCGCACTGCATGTCTGATGTGCTTTCCGCCATCGGTTTGCCTCCTCCGTGCTCTCCGTGGTTAAAAAGAGTTTGTGGTTCGTTGCTTCGTGATTGCAG
>CAYZZY010000021.1:0-19919 GCA_964482745.1 uncultured bacterium | reverse complement strand
GTCAATCGCGACGGCATGCCCGAAATAGGGCAGAAAATCGCCGACGAGCTCAGGCCGCACCTCAAGATTTTCTACGATGCCGGCGGCTCGGTCGGGCGGCGCTACAGGAGACAGGACGAGGCCGGCACGCCCTTCGGGATAACCGTCGACTCCCAGACACTCGAAGACGAGACGGTCACGCTGCGTGAACGCGATTCGATGCAGCAGGAGCGCTTGAAGATATCGGAACTCAAGGACATACTTATTAAGCGGACTGCGATCTGACAACCTGCGCGCGAGGCAACAATGCGAACCGGCGTCATATCCGACACACACGATTATTTAAACCCCAGGCTGTTCGATGTTTTCGATGGTGTCGAACACATCCTGCACGCCGGCGATATGAACTCGATGGACATGATAATCGAGTTAAGCGTGATCGCGCCGGTAATCGCCGTACATGGCAACATGGACCCTCACGATGTCGCGGCTCACTATCCGCAGGATAAGAGAGTGCAGTTGGCGGGAAACGACGTGTTCATGACGCACAACGGGGGCATGCTGCTCCGCAATAGAAAGATTTTCAACGATCGCTGCGGCAAAAAATCACCTGATGTCTTCATCTGGGGACACACTCACAAGCCCGAGAATAAGATGATCGATGGTATGCTCAGCCTGAATCCGGGATCGGCGAGCAGGCCGATGGTGGAATTGTCGCCTTCCGTCGCGATTCTCACGCTCGATCCGAACAAGCCTCCGCGCGCCGAAATCATCTTTCTTGGATCATGATCCTTTCGCCTGTTCCATCTGCCGGCCTCAACCTTTTGTCCCTCAACATCATCCTTTTGCCTTTTCTGAAGGGTTGCACTCAGAGGCCAAAGCATTCTATAATCTTTCCATCGCTTCGTTGCCGTTTTGCGGCACTCCAACAGCATCAAATCAAGACGGGATAGCACATGCATAAAAATACAATCATCATCGGCGGCGGCTTCGGCGGGCTTTCGGTGGGAGCCCTGCTCGCGCGCTCAGGCATGCCGGTGACGATATTCGAATCCGGCGCCGAACTCGGCGGGCGGGCAAAATGCATCGAAAAAGACGGTTATATTGTCGACCTCGGGCTCCACGCGAACCGGTTCGGGCATGCCGGCCCGGCGGCGCGCGTACTCGATCTTGTGGGCGAATCGATTGAGTTCGCAAAGAAGAAGGACCGGACCTCGTACGTATACCAGGACAGCAAACTCATTAAGAGACCCAACGCGATTGAAGATTTCATGGAGACCGACCTCGTCCCGGAGAAAAGCAGGCAGGCCCTGCTGCAGACGGTGTTCGCAATGGTAGGCGAAGATCCCGTTGACTGGTATGACAAAAGCCTCCTTCACTTTGTGGAACAGCACACGCATGATGAGCACGTGAAACGCTTCTTTCGCTTGCTCGGATTCTCAATTATAGCGCCTGACATCGAAACGGCGTCGGCAGGCGAGGTCATCAGTTTCATAAAAACCGCGCAGATGGCAGAGGAACCGATTGCCGAACCCGTCGGAGGAGCGAAACAGATAATCGACAAGCTTACAAAAGTCATTACGGACAACGGAGGAGAGATCAGGACGGATTGCAAGGTCGAGCGAATCGAGATACAAAAGGGGAAAGCAATCGGGGTGACGGCCGAAGGCCGATTGTACGCTGGCGACGTGGTCGTATTTACACCACCGATACAGACCTTTTTTCAGATCGCTGATAAGGACTATTTTTCCCCTGAGTTTGTAAGCTATGCCGAAAACCTCGAGCCGACCTCGGGCGTAAGTATCGATTTCGGACTCGGCGAACCCGTTACGGATATGGAAGGCAACATAATCTGCCTCGATCCCGTGGTCCTGGGAAGTTTCCCTTCGAATTACGACAAGACGCTCGCACCCGAGGGCAAGCAGCTTTCGACATGGCTGATGATTATCCCCTATGCCGAGGCTAAGAAAGGGCCGGGCCTCAAGTCGGCGCTGGAGTCGCTCCGGGCTTTCATCAAAAATCTATATCCGACATTTTTCGACCGCATCGAATGGGAGCGCCCGCTGGCGTATTTGATCCTCGATGGGGTCCACCTGACGGTCGGCCAGACAAGGATGGACAGGCATGCCATTCAATCGCCGCACATTGACAACCTTTTCTTCGTTGGGGATACCGCGAAGGGGGACGGCTGCAGCGGCGACATAGCGTTCGATTCGGCCATCAAGGCCGCCCCGATGATAAACGAATATATCAATAGCATGAAGGAGTAAGCGAATGAAGACGATACTCAGAGTCAACATGACCGACGGCAAAATCGCCACCGAGGACCTTCCCGCCGAATGGGCATCGCTCGGCGGACGCGGGCTTACCTCGGCGATCGTCAGCAAGGAAGTCCCGCCCACGTGTTACCCGATCGGACCCCATAACAAGCTCGTCATCGCTCCCGGTCTGCTGTCGGGAACAGGAACCCCGAGTTCCGGGCGGCTTTCCGTCGGAGCGAAAAGCCCCCTGACCGGCGGCATCAAGGAGAGCAACGTCGGGGGCACCGCTTCGGAAAAGATTGCGCGCCTCGGCATAGCCGCGATCGTGGTCGAGGGGCAGCCTGCAGATGACAGAGTCTCCATGCTGAAGATAAGCAAGGATGACTGCCTGCTTGAAGATGCCGGCGATCTGTCCGGACTTGGCAACTATGCTACCTGTGAAAAAATCCAGGAGAAACTCGGAAATAAAGTCTCGATCATCTCCATCGGGCAAGCGGGAGAGATGAGGCTCGGCGGCGCAAGCATCGCGGTCACGGATATGGAAGGCCTGCCGAATCGACATGCAGGCCGGGGTGGAATGGGCGCCGTCATGGGCTCGAAGGGCTTGAAAGCGATTGTCATAGATGATTCGGGCACCCAGGTCGTTCAGGCCAAAGACAAAGCCGGTTTCACCGAGAATACACGCGCATTCACGAAGGCAATGCGTACGGCAAGAGGATTCTTGGAACAACTGAGGACATGCGGAACGCCCGGCGGCATCCCGAATTTCAACGCCTTCGGAACGCTCCCGACCCGCAACTTCGGCGCCGGCTGTTTCGAGCATTGGGAGAAAATCCAGGGATTGGCCATTGTTGAACTGGCCAAAAGCCGAGGCGCAAAGATGCACGCCTGCACGCCGAGCTGCCCGGTCAGATGCTCGATCGTGTTTCACGACAAAGATCACAATTTTCTTGTCGGCGGACTCGAATACGAGACCGTCGCGTTGCTCGGGTCAAACCTGCTGATCGACGACCTCGACGCAATTGCGCTGATGAACCGGCTGCTCAACGATTATGGTCTGGACACCATCGAGACGGGAGCCGCGATCGGCGTCGCGATGGAGGCGGAATACATCAGCTTCGGCGACAGCGAGAGCGCGATCAAGCTTATCGAGGAAGTCGCGAGGGGGACCATCCGAGGCAGGATGATAGGCAGCGGCGCGGTCGTGACGGGCAAAATCCTGGGCGTGAAACACGTTCCTGCGGTGAAAGGCCAGGCGCTGCCCGCCCACCATCCGCAAAGCAACAAAATAGTCGGCGTCACTTACTGCACGAGCCCGATGGGAGCCGACCACACGGCAGGCATCATGTATGACGACACGGTACACAGCCCCGAGGGAAAGGTTGAGAAATCGCTTGCCGTACAGATTCAGATGGGTTTCGTCGATTCACTCGGCATGTGCATGTTTTCAAGAGCATGCCCGGACTACAATGACTACGTGGTCAAAACCATGACCGCGCTCAACGGGGAACCGTTTTCGGAAGATGACCTTACGGAACTTGGCAAGCGCGTCCTGAGAATGGAGCATGAATTCAATGCGCGCGCCGGATTCACATCAGCGGACGATCGTCTTCCTGAATTCATGTCTGAGAACAAGATAAAGCCGCACGATCTCGTTTTCGATGTACCCTATGAGGAAGTCGACAAGCTGAAAGAAAGAATATAACTGCCGGAAGAAAGAAGCTCTCGTGATCGAGCAACACTCTGATTGATTTGCCGATACCCGGGCTGGTTCTCAGGGCCGCTCTTTTTGCTTCACCTTAAGGCGGCGTCAAATCAGATGCAGTAGTCGGCCACATACTCCTGATTCCTCTGCCTTTCCTGCTCCACCAGATCTTCAAAGGTGGTCGTATCATATACCTCTGTGAGTGCCGCCCTTGCCCTTTGCCATATCGGCAGGAACGCACAATTACCATGAAGGAGGCACCTGTCGGTCGTTCCGCCCGCCGTGCAGTCAACCGGCGAAAGAGGACCCTCGACGAACCGGATAACCTCTCCAACTGTGAGCGTAGAAGGCAATCGGGTGAGAACATAGCCGCCCGCGCTTCCGCGCTTTGAGTCCACAAAGCCGGCCTGTTTCAACTGGTTCAGAATAACCTCCAAGAACCTTGTGGGAATTGACTGATTCTTCGCTATATCGGCAATCTTCACCGGTCCTTCCCCCCATCGCTTCGCGAGTTCAAACACTGATCGCAAAGAGTACTGACATTTCTGAGATACGGACATCCGAAATCCTCCGGCGGAAAATCCGCGTCAAAACAGTCAACAGATCAGAGTAGTTCCGCCCATATGTCAAGAACTTCGTCCGGAGATTCTTATCTGGTTCCGCTTCAGTAGATTTAATTCAATGATGCATCGCCCTTCAGAGCCCGCACTCTCCGCTCATCCGCCACCGACAGGCGGGAAAACACCCACTTCGTCTCCGTCACACAGAACGTAGTCCGACTGTCGCATTGTCGAGTTCACAAATGCGGTTTTCACTTCATCCGGAGGAATGCCGAGCCTGTCATAGATATCCTGGAGCGTTGCGCCTTCAGACATTTCCACATCAATCGGCTCGTGCATGATCGAGCCGCCTGCATACCTGGCCAGTGTTGCGTAGAGCTTAACATGAACTCTTACGCAGGGGATACCACTCATGATCGGCCGTCTCATCTATTTGGGGTGTCAATCTTCTGGCACACTCGCCTGAAACCAGAAACCGGAGTTTCCTTGATTCTCAGATCGCTTTTGCGACGCATATCGGTCAAAAATTAAATACCGAATCGAGTTCCTCATGGGAAATGCCGAAGACGACATTGTGTGGAAGCAATTTCTCGGTCTCGAAGAATGCCGGGAGTCGGTCGTCTTCTTTCGTGAATCCCGCCTTCGTGTTGAACTCGCGTTCCATCCTGAGGACTGTTTTGCCGAGTTCGGTGACGTCGTCCGGTCCCAGCTCGAGCCCGTACTGCGCGTTGAGCATCTCGTAGATAGCTTCAAACGCGGCAGGGATATCCAGCACGGCAAATGCAACGAACAGGCACAGCCCCGTGCTGTCTATCGCGGCGGTAGCGATCTGCAGATTACGCGACAGATCCACCTGGCCTTCGGTCTTCAGGGGGTCTACCATCCCGCCGACATTAAGCACATTCGCCGTGATGCTGTAACCGGCCGTGTGGTCGGCGCCCATAGGGGAAGTGGCAAACGTAACGCCGATCCCTTTTATCGCTCGGGGATCATATGCCGGAAGCGCCTGCCTCTTGACGACGGGAACCCGCTCAACCCCGAATACCTGTCCGGTAACGGCGGCGCCGTTTCCCAGTATGCGTCCGAGCGGGGTCGCTTTGCCGACCTCTTCCCGAATCATTCGAATCGCGCCCTTGGCATCGCCGAATTGAATAATTTCTCCCGACTCCATCAGGACGCCGAGTGTGGCTCCCATCTCGATTGTGTCGAGTCCGATATCATCATAGAGGCGGTCCAGCCGGGCGATGACATCAAGATCGTTGATACCGAGGTTCGGGCCGTTCGCCCAGACTGTTTCGTATTCCGGCCCCTTTGTAAGATATTTTTTGTTTTTGTCCATATAGATGCGCGAGCACTGGATAATACATCCTCGATGGCACGCATGGGTTGCAACCCCGCCCCGCTTCAATATTATTTCGCGCTGCATCTCGCCGCTGACCTTCGTCGCATCCTCGAAGACGCCCACGCTGAAGTTGCGAGTGGGCAGTCCGCCCGTCTCGTTCACAAGATTGGTCAAGACGTTCGTCCCGTACGTCGGCAGGCCCTCGCTGGTGACCGGGTGCTCTTTCAACGCCTTTGCAAATTTTCTGGCAGCCTTATTGAAGGCCCCTCTGTCCGCGATCGGAACGCCGGGAGCGCCTTTGTCATCGACGACGATCGCCTTCAGTCCCTTGGCGCCCATGACGGCCCCGAGACCTCCGCGCCCGGCGTGTCTCGTCGGGCGGTTCTCGATATCGGTCACGGCGATGCTGGCCGCCGTCATCAACCTCTCGCCTGCCGAACCGATGGAAATGTAGGAAACCTTGTCGCCATAGATCCTGGTGAGTTTTTCAATCGTCTTATAGTTATTGACCATTTTGAGATCGTCCGCGGGAAGGATCTCGGCTCCATCGTTGTTGATGATGAGCTTCCAGATGGTTCCCTCGGGCGGCTTCCCAGCCACCGTGATTGCGGCGATCCCGAGCCGGGCAAGCTTCTGCGCAACCGTGCCTCCGGCGTTGCTCTCTTTGATTCCACCGGTCAGCGGACTCTTCGCGCCGACGGACAGCCTGCCCGAGCATGGGGCGGTGGTGCCTGTAAGCAGCCCCGGCGCGAAAACGAGTTTGTTCTTCCGGCCGAGCGGATGGCAAAGCGGGGGGACTTCCTGCCTGACAATCTTTGACGTAAGCGCCCGTCCCCCAAGGCCGGCATATTTTGCTCCAACGGAACTCTCGGTTACCTTTTGGGTCGTCATATTTACTCTTAGTATCTTCTGCATTGAAATGACCTCCCTCTGGCCAGTGGCGCCATAGCCGAAGTTCTGAGCAATCTCTACATTGACTCAATTATGCCACAGATCCAGGCGCAATTCAAGAATGAACCATTCGGAAAAGTGTTCATTTCTTCTTCACACAATGGGCGGCATTGGGAAATCAGCGGAAGGACATCTTACATTTCGATTTGCATGTCTTGGCTTTGGGGACAGTTCCCCTTCTACGAATCCAAAAGGCGGGATTCCGTATATAGAGATAATCCCCGTCGCCACAAGCGGCGTGCAATCGTTGGCATTACAGAAGGTACCATATGAAAATCATGACAGAGACTGCATGATTTAGCAGGAGGGCGGCGCAGGGATGCGGTTCCGCCCGCCGTCAAAGGCGAACCCATAAAGAGAACATGGACGACGCCGGTCGGTCACCGGCTTTCGCTACGAGGATCTGATGTCGGAGGGCGCCCTGGCCTGGCTAAGGCTGCGGAGCGCTCTCTGGATCTTCATTCTCAGCTGTGCATCCTCTGCCACCGAGGGGTATCCGAGAGCCTTGCTGTATATATCTTCGGCTTTCCGGAACTCGCCTTTCAGGTAATACACGGTTCCTGTGTTGCATGCGGCGTTCGGCGAGCCCGGATTGATGCGCATGGCGGTCTGAAGGACATCGAGCGCACGGTCATAATCACCGCGTCTCCCATAGAGCAATCCAAGGTTGTTATAGGCCTGTTCGTAATCGGGCTTAATTTGGATTACTTTTTCATACATTTTTATTGCGGATTGAGGGCTGCGGATTTCCTCACAGAAAGCGGCCATTTCGAAGCACGCGAGGTAATCTGAGGGATTCTGCTTCAAGTATTCCAGCCGTTTGCCCAATTCCTGTTTTACGGTTCTATCCAGAACGACCAGCATATGGCGCACCACCGGGTTGCCGGGATCGAGTTCCAGCGTCTTGCGCCAATGATCGGATGCCTTTGAATACTCTTTCCGCGTGAAGTAGTAGCGGCCTTTGATAATATCAAGCGAGACGAGCGCATTTGCATCCACAACTCGCATGTCGGTCGCCGTCATGTTGATGACGTTCGGTATTCCCATCGGCCTGGCAACAGTAAGCTGTCCGAACGTTCCGTAGTCATACTCTCCGAAGAACTCAATGTGGGGTCGATCATAAGTGTTGATCCGGTCGATGTCGCTCACATAACTCGCGATGGCGGCCTCATCCATTGCAAAAGTACTCACAAAGGACGCCGGGCCGAATGTTCCGGAAATCCTGAGGTCGGCGGCGATCTCAGGATTGAGAAAGGCATCGGACAGACGCGCATAATCCAGAACGATCTCGTCGGGCGATCCCACGAGGATGAAGTAGTTATACTGCGGCGTGAACCAGAGCTGATGGTGTGGAAAAGCGGTGGCAAAGGATTTCATTATGATCTTCAACTCCTTTTCGGAAAGAAGATGATAAGGGATCCACTCGGCCATGACACCGCCCGGATTCAGCTTTGACAGGCAATCTTCGTAGAAATCGACAGCATACAGGTTCCCGTTGCCGGCGTGTTTGGGATCGACAGAATCAACGGTGATAATGTCATAGGTTTTCTGGGTCGCATGAACATAGTTTCTTCCGTCGTCGATGACAGCGGTGAAGTTCGGTTCATACAGGACCCCATGGTTGACCTCGTCCAGATACGGGGCCGCCTTAAGAACGGCGGGAACGATCTCCACCAGATCGATTCTCTCCAGGCCATAGCGGCTGAGCGTCCAGGAAGTGCCCCCGGCGCCAAATCCTATGATAAGGGCGCTTTTGGGATTGCGGTGCAAGAGCACCGGATAATGCCCCAGCGCCTTCTGGATCTCCTGAAGAGACACATATGAGCCGGCCACTTCGTAGCCGTTGATGCTGATCACTCTTTTCTTGTCATCGAGTTCGTACACTTTCACTGTGGCGGTGTTGTCCTCCTCATAAAACAGGAGATTGCTCCATTTCTCATCATGCCGGCGAAAAAAGACCTCTTTCGGGACTCCAAGCGCGCAGACAGTGGCCACTGCCGCCATGGCGACCCCAATGGCTTGCCTCCACCGGAGACCGACGCCGCTCATCCAGACGGCCACAAGCGCGAGTCCTATGTTGACGGCTGCCACAGCGATAATACCCTTCTGTATGCCGAGAAGGGGAATCGCGATGAAGCCTGCAGCGAATGCGCCCACCATCGATCCAATCGCGTTCTTGCTGTAAATATTTCCGATATGGCTGCCGAGCGTTTTTATGTTCTTTGCGTAGAGCTTGCTCAAGAGCGGAAATGTGGCGCCCATCAAGAGCGTCGGGACAAACAACAGCATCGCGCTCTTTGCCATTATTATATAAACGGGAACCCCCCAGAAATTCGCCCCGAACAGCTTCGAAGTCTCGGCGAGGCGGTGGAACAGCGGGTCAAACACCGGAAAGGCGAGAATCGCCCACAGGCCGATAATAAATTCAAATCCCGCGAACCACAGCCACAGGTTCCTGCGACCGTCAACGAGTTTCCCGAACAGATATCCGCCCAGGGCAAGACCGAGAAGCAGTGTCGTCAACATAGCGGTGAACGCATATACCGAATTGTTCATATAAAACACAAGGACCCTCGTCCAGAACACCTCATAGGCAAGTGCGGTCATTCCGCAAAGCGCCGAAAAGCAGAGGATGGCCCGCATCGTCCAGGAGACGCTTGCCCCATCCGCCGCACACTGCCGCTCGCTGGCAAAGGAATCGGGGACGATTTCCTCGATTTCCTGCTGTGATTCGCCTCGCATGAGCGAGTAGAGCACAAGCGAAGCGATACCGATCAAAAGGTTCACGAAAATGGTCCAGTTCATCGCGCGAGATACGCCCAACATGCCGATAAGATAGAAACCGGTGACAAAGCATCCAATAACCGCGCCCATCGTGTTTGCGCCATAGAGCGTTCCAACGCCGTCGCCTACCCTGTCGTTTCGGCGCACAAAGAATCGCACCAGCACCGGCAGCGTCCCGCCCATGAGTGTCGTCGGAACAATCAGGACGGCGAAAGCAAGCGCGAACCTGACGAGGCTCAGCGCCAGATTCGACCCGAGGAGCTGTTCGTACAACAGCGCGTGAATTCCGTCTGTTACCCGCAGGGCATACGGAAGTGCGAAGGCACTCAACGCAATGCCAATCTCAAGGATGCCGTATGCCGCTATCGCAAGGCGCGGACGTTTATCAATCTGCTTGCCGAAAAACCAACTCCCAAGGGCTAATCCGCCCATGAAAGCGCTCAAGACAGTGCTTACCGCATAGCTCGTATTGCCGAACACGATGGCAAACATTCTTACCCACAGCGTTTGATAAACGAGCGCCACCGCCCCCGAAAGCAGGAAGCATATGACGAGACACACAATTAAAAACCTCTGCATGACTGAGGTATCGAATTCTTTCTTCATTCCATCCGCCTTATTTTTGGGGCATTCTCCCTGCCCTGAAGACCAAAGATGAGAGTTGCGGGGACCGTCATCTCACGTGATGTAGGGTGTGCAGTCATCAATAATTGATTGCAAGATCTCTGCCGACAGGTGCAATTTGAAAAAACTACTGTAACACATTATTTTATAGCATGTTACATGCATTCATAAAGATGCTTCAAACGGTATCATTAAACAAACAATGTAATATTATGTTACATTATTTCACGTTTCATGGAAAAGATGGAAATATTAACTTAGTAGGGCCAGCAGCTTAGAGAATGTGTAATAATATATTACATTTTTCGATTATTCTATGGGCCTGGCAGGTGGGGAAATAGAAAAATGGAGTTATCCTGAAGAATAATTCATGGGGCGAGCTGAATATCGGCTTCCTGCAAGACCCTGGGGGATGTCACCACGAACAGGGCGGCAACAGGTGAGTCCATACGAAACACCTTCCCTCGCAGAGACTTACCTCTTGGCAAGGCTGAGAAGTTTCTGGCGAATCGCTTCACCGGCCTGAGGGCCCAGGGATTCCAGTTCGTGTCCCGTAAAATGATGCCCCTCAGCCCATTCCATCGGCTCTGAGCGAAACTGGTCAGGCGGGATGAAGTACCCAAGTGAGTCGTTCACCTGATTGATAAAAAGGATTCGCTGTTGGCTGTCTTTGGCAATGTCCGCAACAATTCCGGGGAAGGCTTCACCGGGCAATGTGAACAAAACGATCTCCCCGATGTTCACTTTCGATATGGTCGTCACGGCATTTGGCGGCCTTTGAGATGTTTTGATGATTCCGGCGTGCATCATCAATTGAAAGCCCGGGTTCTCAACCGGCAGTTCCACCTCCGCCGTGGTGACAGCCAAACGATCTTCTGACAGGGGACGGGCGTCGGCGTTCATCCTGAGCAGTTCGTCGGCCAGTTTTGCCCCATAAGCATGCGCGGCGTCATATCCCTTCTCGCAGCCCTCGGGCTCCATCCCGCCACAGGCGCCGAGCAAAAACAACGTGGTCCCGCCGAGCGCTTCATCAAGCAAGCGGCAGGCTTCGCCCGGATATCCGGCGGAGATTCTATCATCATCCCTTGGCGCAAGTTCGGGCTGGCCCGTATAGCTGATAAGCGTGCCTACGGTTTCATCTTCGGTTCTGAATGAGATAGCCCATAATGCAAGGCTCAGTTCCTCAGGCTGCCGGTAATTTGAGACGCCGAGGTTTTTCTCCTCATATGCAAGATACGCCTGTGTCCATCGTGCGGATTCCATCGCCTCGGCGACGGCTTTTGCGCACGTCTCCAGCAGGAATTCTCCGTATTGGTCGTTATACCCGGATTCCTCGATCGAGGGTCCCCACAGCCCCATCGTGTCGGGGCCCGAGTGGATGTGTGTCGTGGCGACGATGAGGTTTCGGGAATCTATCCCTTGCGGCGCGAGTCGCGCCGCCAGGTCTTCGGTGAAATCCCGGAACAGTCCGATGAGGTCGAGAGAGAGAAAAACAATCCGGGCAGTGTCGGTTTCGATTGTGAGGCAGCGGAGGAAAATATCGTCAACCACACCTGTGAGTTGTTCGGCCTCCCCCATTTTATATCCCGCCCTGTACACCGGCCCCATCTCCGGCGTCGGCGTTATTTTTTTCCTGCCGGTCCCGACGTTAAATGGCAGCGTTGACATATCATATCCTTTTATTTTGTGTTCCGGATTCGATTTCAGACTGAGAGCCCGCCGATCAGATCCTTGATGTTCTCCAGGATGCCGAGTCCTCGCACATGGAAGGCCTCGGCCATCGGTACTCCCCCCTTCTCCCCTTCCTCCTCGGCCACTGCCCGGATCGAGGCGGGAATCACTTCATCGAGCGGACTGTCAAATATCGGGCTTGACATGCCCAGAACCTTCAGCCTGGCGGCGCCCTCCATCCGCATAAGATCGAGCTGACTCGAATAGCAGAGTATCGCTTCAATCTTTTGTTCAATGAATTCCGAGATATCAACAAATGAGTTGGGATTTGGCGATTTCCCCAAAATCACCTTCGCCACCATGGCGGTCTGCAGACCCTCCGCGAGGTGTTCGGGATGGAACAGATGGAAGTGCGCGAAACTGCAGGCCTCAAGCACCGCCTGCCCGACGGCTCGATGGTCGGGATTTTCGTCAAAGTTCCACGGGTCGACGGTAAAGACAGCCGCGGGCTGGATCTCGCGAACGTGGCGGACGATCATCTCGCGCAATTCATGCGTGGGCTCAAGAAAATGGTTTTTCAATCCGAGCGATTTGATTTGTGTCACCCCTAGCGCTTTGCAGGCGGCTTCTTCCTCCTGGCGCATGACGGCCGCGAGTTTCTTATCGGTATCGTATGAAAGATCAAGTGTCCCCTGCTCACCGTCAGTAACAACGAGCGTGTGCACTTCATGTCCTTCAGATATCAATTTGGCGACCGTGCCGCCGCAAAAGAAGGCCAGGTCATCCGGATGTGGTTCAACAACGAGGTAACGCATGGTTCGATTTCTCCCTTCCACAGGGTTTCGACCTCAAGGCAATGGCACGGGATTGCCTGCCGCACCGAATCCCTGCTTCATCTAGTCTTTCTTGTTTCTGCAGGCGATGACGTCAATCTCTACCTTGATATCAAACGGCAGTCTCCCGGCCTGGATGCAGGTGCGCGCCGGTGGGTTCAAGGGAAAATAGCCTGCATACACCTCATTGAACTCGCCGAAGTCATCCATGTCCCCGAGATAGGCCGTTACCTTAAGAACATTGTCCAGCGAAGAGCCGACATCCTCAAGAATATTCTTGATGTTCTCGAGCGTCTGGCGCGCTTCCTCCTGAACGGTCCCGCGGACGAGCGCCTTTTCGACCGGATCGACCGGCCCCTGGCCGGAGACAAAGATCAACTCCCCATAGGCTACAACCGGCGAATAAGGCCCGACGGGAGCCGGGGCCTTGTCAGTGGAAATGATTTCTTTCATAGTCATCCTCGCCTTTTCAATTCAAATCCAGGAACGCTTCCTCCACGGGCTCGATATCGACGGGAGCCTCCACGAGTCCGGCGGCCGACACCATGTCCTTGAGTCCGGAACCGGTGATGACGCAACACACGGACTGACCGCCGTCGATCACATTCGATTCGCGCATCTTCTTGAGCGCGGCAATTGTCGAAGCGCTGGCAGGCTCGGCGAAGATGCCGGCTTTTTCCGCGAGCAGTCGTTCGGCGCTCAGCATTTCCTGATCGGTAACACTCAGCGCCATCCCGCCGGTCTCCCTTATCGCGGGAAGCGCCGTATACGCATCGAACAATATGTCATCGGCAATCGCGCCCGCGATCGTGTCTTCAACACTTACCGGGTTTGCGATGACCTCTGCGGGAGTGCGGTTCTGCTCTATCGCGTCGACAAGCGGCGTACAGGCCGATGCTTGCACACCGACCAGGGCGGGCGCCTTCCGGATTCTGCCCAGCGCCTTCAGGTCCTCAAACCCCCTCCACAGCCCGCCGAGGAGTCCGCCGCCGCCCACAGGCACGATAATCCAGTCCGGCAACGATTCTGTCTGCTCGCACAGTTCATAGGCAATTGTCTTGGAGCCCTCGACCTGGTAGGGATTGAAAAGGCCCGCGGTCGAGAGCAGGCGCCAGTCATTTTTCTCGCATGCGAGGGCCACCATCTTGAATATCCGGCTGGAGGAAATCGTATTAACTCTGAAGAAGGTCGCGCCATACATGCGGGCCTGAACGAGCTTTTCCTCCGGCGCGTTGGATGGCGCGAATATGTTGCAGTTCATTCCGGCCACCGCTGCGTAAGAAGCGGCCGCAGCCGCAACATTGCCCGAGGACACAACGGCGATGGTTTTCGCTCCTGATTCCAATAATTTGGTGATGCCCACCGAAACCTGGCGATCCTTGAAGGAGCCCGTCGGATTTACGGTCTCGTTTTTCAGCAGGAGTTTGTCAACCCCGAGGGTTTTCGCCAGCGACCGGGACTCCATGAGCGGCGTGTACCCCTCGCCCTGCGACACCACTCCTTCCCTGTCATCGATCGGGAGCATGTCAAAATACCGCCACATCGTGGTTTCATTCGAGGCGAGACGCCCCCCCCTCTGCCCTAACTCCATGGCGACAACGGTGGGCGCTCCACACTTTTCACACTTGAACACTCGCCTCTCAGGCGCATACACGCTTGAACAGGCGGGACATTTCAACGAATATTTTTTTATTTTCATCATGCGAAAAGGACTCTGCCCTGGTCTCCATAGAACCGTACTTTATGGAGTGAACTCATAGAAGCTGTTCTCACAATGGGATCGGATGCACGTAAACGCATGAATACCGCGCGCCAATGTGCCGCAATTGAATTTTCGAAACGGCGGTGAAAGCTCAGCCTATTGCCTCCAGGTCTGAAACAAGGGTCTTGACCGTGGCAGGCAATAGATCACATTCATCGATGATCGAATAAGCAAAACCTTCCGCCCTGCAATATTCAGCAAGCGTCGAGAGTATCGTGTGCAATTCTTCCATCTCGAGCCCGATATCGGAAGGGCGATAGAGCACACCCAGCCTCTTTAAAAAAGAGGCAACCCACTCCGGCCTGTTGTTCTGAAGACGCGACATGAGAAGGATGCCGAGACAGACAAGTTCCCCATGGATGAAGTGCTTCCCGGTCACGTGTTCGGCATTATACGCAAAAAAATGCTCCGAACCCTCTTCGGGCCGAGAATTCCCGAATTCCAGACACAGATCGTTTTCAGCTTCGAACAGCTCAATAAGTTTGCGGATGCCCGTGTCGGTGACGTTGCATATATCCTCAGCGTAACGCTCGAGTTCGTCTACCACCTCCGCGCAGCGACGCGCTATGGTTTCGTCATAGGCCTCTTTTTTATTCGTTTGTCCCAGCAGCCAGTCGAAGGAACCGGTATGAATCGAGAGGATATCGGCTGCTCCCGCCCGGTTCAGACGGGGCGGTGCGGCTGAAATGAGCCTGAAATCCACAAGAAGCGCTTCCGCCCGCGCGTGGCCGACGTAACGAACCTGCCGGCCCTCGCGCACGGCGACCTGATGCGTAACACACGCGTCCACCGACGCTATTGAGGGAACCAGGACAAGGCGCGAGCTGCGCTTCCAGGCGAGGTATTTTGCGCAATCCATACATGAGCCGCCACCCACCCCGACGACGACATCGAACTCGGCAAGTTTCTCTTCGATTCGGTCAAGCTCGGATCTCTCCATTGTCTGCACGAAAATGACATGCTCCGGAGAAGAAGCAAGACGCGGCAGAACCAATTCCCACGGCAATTCCATCGTTGCGAAGACGGTCCTCGATGGATCGAAATCGAGCGATTCCAGAAGTTGCTCGCCAAATTGTAGTTCGGGATGCGGATGCATGGAGAGAGTATATCAGAAAAAAGGGCCGGGGCCAAGAGACATGCTGATAGATTCTCGCATCAGCAAGAGAGATCCCCTTGCCCAAAACGCCCGCGATTGAGCAAGGGGAAAAAGGGGAGACAGGCGTCTATCCTTAATAAATAAACAGCGGGAAAGGAGGACAAGCTACACCAGCGCGGAGGCGCAGCAAGGACGCGTAGAACACATCACTTTTCTTGCCCTCCATTCCCTAGATCCGTGGCCGCAACGCACACGATCAGTCTTCATCAAAGGTATCGGTCTGATGTATTGGAGGTGAGGCAAACATCAGCATTCTTGTAACCTTATCCGTGTGATTCCGCCATATATGTGAACAGCCTGGACCAACGTAGATGCTGTCTTCTTTGTTCAGAACGTGTGAATCTTCGTTGACCAGCACTTCGAGTTTGCCATCCAGAATGAAATACCATTTTCCTCCGGCGACGTCGTTGCCTTCCCAGCAGGAAGCGCCGGGTTCCGCCGTGACAATCAATGCTTCCAATCCTTCCGAGTCCGCCCCATGGGTCAGATCCTCAATCCTCAGATCTCCATCCATGAAATCATGAACGAGCCCGGTCCCCTTGGGAATAACAGCACAATGCGACTCAGAACTTCCCGCGCCCTCCGGGCGAGCCGTCCTGCCATCAACCCCAAATTCTCCTCTTCTTTCCGCAAAAGCCATAAACAGCCTCCATTACTCCCTACTTCCTTGAAAATTTGAATCCGTACATCCACCCGGGCTGAAAAAGAACCGGGGAAAAACAAACTCATGAATCGTTCGCAATCGCCCCTAGGATTTTCTCGCTCGTCAGGCTTCCTCTGACCACGGAATGTCCAACCCGCAGAGCTGATGTCGGCAGTGCATCTATGGGTTCGGACACATTGAGAACAACCTTCGGCGTATAAGGAAGCTGACCTATCGTTCCAAGAAGTATGCTGGTCTCTACTTTCAGGCGACTCACGTTCAGAACAACAATCTCATACATATACTCTTCGATGAGACGAAGCATCTCCAGCATTCCATCACACACATCGACGGCCCATCCTCGTTCCTCCATGTCCGGCCTTAACTGGATGATGCTGTCGGCGTCCGCACGATATATAAGGATTCTATGCATTTTTGTCCTCGGCGGGAATAGGTAAACGCAACGAATCGCTTGGATTACTAAGCAATTGTGATGCCGTTTCAAGAGAGCACGCAAGACAATGCCTAAGCCATTACTACACATAATGTTATAAGCTCAACCTGAATCTGGCTATTATTGAGTCGTGTCTTGAATACAAGCATGAAGATGTGTTTCAATCATGGTAGGATCGAGGAAAACGTTGGGATAACGGAAGGCGCGGACAGGGTGCGCAGACAAGCGTGCACGGTGTCCTGAATCAGGCCATGATGGTAAAACAGCGAATGATGTTAACTGCCAGACGCATCGGAGATATCAAATTTCTTCAAAAGATTATAGAGTCGTGAGCGACTGATTTCCAAAGCTTTGGCCGTTTCTTTCTTATTTCCCTTCTTGGCGGCGAGCATACGCAGAATATGTTCTCGGTCTACATCCGAAAGGGTCCGTTCTGTTGCGGGTCCTCCGGTTATTTTTTCGCGGGCCGGATAAAGATCAGAGCGAATGAACGCGGCGAGGTTGATCTCGTCATCAGACGACAGGAAGAAGCCGCGCTCGATCACATTGGCCAATTCTCGGATATTTCCCGGCCAGTGATGATTCTTGAGGAATTGCTTCTGCTCCGGCGCAAGGTATTTGTTGCGCCCCTTTGCCCGGTTCAGGCGCGTCAGAAAATGGTCTGCCAGCAAAGGGATGTCGTCTTTTCTTTCCCTCAAGGACGGGGTAAAGAAGTGCAATACCTCAAGTCGGTAAAAAAGGTCCTCGCGGAACCTTTTGTGGACGATCTCTTCTCTGAGATTTCGATTTGTGGAGGCGAGGATGCGAACGTTCACCGAGAATTCCTTCGATCCTCCCAGGCGCCGAAACTCATTTGATTCGACAACGCGCAGAAGGGCGACCTGATTGGAGGGGGTCATCTCTCCTATTTCGTCAATAAGGAGGGTCCCGCCGTCAGCCATTTCCAGGAGCCCCTGCCGGCTGTCCACGGCTGTTGTGAAGGCGCCTTTCTCATGCCCGAAAAGTTCGTCGGCAAGGAGCGTCTCAGGGAAGGCCCCGCAGTCGAGAACGACAAATGGGGCGTCGGCGCGAGCGCTTTGCCGATGGATTTCCCGGGCAATTACTTCTTTTCCGGACCCGCTCTCACCCTCGAGAAGCACGGGGCAGTCCGCCTCGGCGGCCTGTTTAATAAAACCTCGTATTTCCATTGCCCTGGGGCTCGCCCCAATAAACTCGGTACTGGCGGTGAGGCGCTTGAGTTCTCTTTTCAGGAGAAGATTCTGGTCACGGATCCGCTTGTGCTCGTATGCCTTTTCAATCTGGATGCTCAACTCATCGAATCTGAACGGCTTGCTGAGGTAATCGTAGGCGCCCAGCTTCATCGCCTCTATCGCAGTATCCATCTTTGCGACGCCCGTGAGAATAATCACCTCGATTGAGGGATGAGCCTCCTTGAGCCTGGCGAGCAGTTCTATGCCATTCATTCCCGGCATCCGGACATCGACAAGCGCGACATCAAGGAGGTTTTGACGCGCTATCGCTATCGCCTCTTCCCCGTCTGCTGCGGCAAAGGTGGTCATACCTTGCCGCTCGAGGCGGCGGCACAGTCCCATCCGGAAACTGTCTTCATCGTCTACGATGAGCATTCGTATTGCTTCGGAAGACATTACCTTACCCTCTCCCTTCTCCGTTCTCTCCAGGCAAAGTGATCGTGAATGTTGCGCCCTCACCGGGAACACTTTCAACATCGAGCGTCCCGTTCATTTGTCTGATGATATAGTAGCTTATGGATAATCCAAGTCCTGTCCCTTCTCCCTCGAGTCGAGTCGTGAAGAACGGATCGAACATTCGGGTTTTTGTTGCAGCGGAGATGCCAGGCCCTGAATCGCCAAATTTGATCGCGACATCCCCATTATCCCGGAGGCGGGTGGCAATATTGATCGAACCGCCTTTTTCAATGGCTTTCAGGGCATTGCTCAAAAGGTTTACAAAGACTTGTTCGAGCCGGCTTGGATTCCCATATCGTAGCGGGAGCCGATCATCAAGGCTCAAATCTATCCCGGGCTTCTTGTCAGTTAATCTAATAACAAGGTCAACCGTCCTTACGAGCAGATCGTTCACCTCAAAGTACTGATCTACCTCTTCGGGGGTTCTGCTGAACGAGAGCAGGTCGCTCGTCACGGATTGGCACCTATGCATTTGCCTCTCCACGATTTGCAGATATTCATCCATACTCTCGGAGAAGTTTGCATCCAATTTCTCCCGATTTTCTTCGAGAATGTCCCGCATGAGTCCGGTATGCACCCCGACGGTAGCAATGGGGTTGTTTATTTCGTGTGAGACTCCGGCGGCAAGTTCGCCGATGGCGGCAAGCTTGCCGGATTGTTGGAGCTGAAAATCCATTCGGTTGCGTTCGGTCACATCGCGAATAAAAAAGACGTCAAATCTTTCTCCGCCCTCATAAAAAAAACCCAGATCCGCCTCGGCGTCAAAAAGGGCGCCGTCCCTTCTCTTGCCTATGAACTCCACGGTTTCATAAATCCGTTCCTGCCTTCCAAGTCTATCGTGAAACCATCGCAGTACGTGATCGCTTTCAGGATCGACAAATTCCGCAAAATCCATCGCGCCCAGATCGGCATCCTGATCATAGCCGAATATGGTAAAGAGAGCGGTGTTTCGGTATGCCAGATGAAAATCCTTTGCGGTCACAACAATTCCATCATGAGATGTTTCAAGAATGGATTCAAGGTGCTTTTCTTTTCCCACTATCTCTGAATGGAGATTTGCTTTTTCTATTGCGACGGCAACGTGGTTTGCCATGGCGGTTGCGAGATCGAGGTCCTCGGAAGTATAGGGATTCCCGGGCGCGCGAGAAATGAACATGGAGCCGACAAGTTCGTTCTTAATCAGAAGCGGGACCGCGATGACGCTTTCGGGCCCCACCTTTGAAACAAATTCAGGCCTTGCGGGCGAACGATACTCCTGGATATTTGGAATCAGAAGGGGGCTCCTATTCTTCATCAGATCCCCATGAATCCCTTCGTCAGGATTAAGGTTATCCGTCGCCCGGACAGCCTCTTCAGAAAGTCCTCTATGTACCAGATACCTGAACTCCCCGGCGTCCTTATCATAAGAGAAAAGCGCCATCATGCCCGAATCCGTGATTCGGGGCACGACTTCGAGTATCCGATCCAACAGAGTTTCTAAGTCAAGAG
>CAYZZY010000020.1:0-20147 GCA_964482745.1 uncultured bacterium | reverse complement strand
CCGACAAACTGATGCGCCGCATCTGCGAGATGCTCGCCTCCTCGCAGGGCGCGCCATTCCTCTTGAACTTCGACAAAATGTCAATCCAGGCGCTCGAAAAAGAGGGGATCTCGCGGGAAGAAGCATTGAACTACGGCATCGTGGGCTGTCTTGAGAACACCTCTCACGGGAACGATCTCTCGGGAACGGTTGACGTAAATGTTAATCTGGCCAAAGCAATAGAATTTGCGCTCAACGACGGTAAGTGCATGGTAAAAGGCACCCAGATCGGTCCGCATACCGGTGATCCGACTTCTTTCGAGAATTACGACCAGTTTCTCGACGCCGTGAAAACTCAGCTCAAGGATATCCTTGCACAGACCATTGAAGTCTACAACGAATGGGACAGATCAAGGGCCACGTTCCTGCCGGTGCCGTACCTCTCGTCTCACATCGGCGGATGCATGGAAAGCGCAAAGGACGTCCGCCAGGGCGGAGCAAAATACAATTTCATCACTATTGAGGGCTGCAGCATCTCGACGCTCACCGATTCGGTGGCCGCCGTCAAGAAGCTGGTCTTTGAGGACAAGCTGGTCTCGATGGCGGATATTGTGAAAGCGCTCAAGGAGGATTTCGCCGGCAACGAACCGCTCCGTCAGATGCTCATCAATAAAGCGCCAAAGTTCGGCAATGACGAGGATTATGTCGATTCGATAGGACGCGAGCTATCCAGGTTCTGGTCCGAGGAAGCAAGCAGGCACGTATCCCCCGCCACAGGAAGGAGATACACAACAGGCTACCTCTCATGGAATTACTTCATCGCGTTTGCCGAACATACCGCTGCCACGCCCGACGGACGGCACAAGGGCGAGCATCTTTCGAATGCGGCGGCCCCCGTCCAGGGGCGCGACATGCTCGGGCCCACCGCCGCGATAAAGTCGGTCACGCGATATGGTTTCGACGTAAACCCGCGCGGCGCCTCGTACACGATCACGCTCAACCCGTCGGTCCTCAAGGGCGAGGCCCAGCTCGACAGACTCGCGGCATTATTGCGCGCTTACGGCGAACTCGGCGGCACTTCGATCCAGATTAATGTTATCGACAAGGAAACCCTGCTGGCCGCCCAGGCAGAGCCGGAGAACTATGCGAACCTGCTCGTGCGCGTCACCGGGTACAACGCGTACTTCGTGACGGTCGGGCGCGCAATGCAGGATGAGATCATCTCGCGCACATCGCACGGAAGACTCTAAGGAGCACTACACCATGGCCAGTATGCCACAGGTCGTAATCGAAAAGTTCGCGGAGATGGGTGCACCCAAATTTATGGCTACCGTTGATGATGACGGGATCCCGAACGTGGCGCCTATCTTATCGGTGATGCCGTTCGGCGAAGAGACGCTCGTTTTTGTGGATATCATGATGAACAAGACCCGAAAAAACCTGCTCAGCAACGGAAAAGTGGCGGTTTCCGTCCTCACAAAGGACGACATCTCGTACCAGGTGAAAGGGACCTTCGAGGGATTCCAGACGTCCGGCCCGCTCTTCGAAATGTTCGCAACTCACGAAATGCTCAAGTACAACGCCTATTCAGGGCCGCGGGCCGTCGGCACGATCCATGTAGACTCGGTCTACACCGGCTGTCCGCCACTGCCCGGAAAAGAGATAGGCGTGGCTTAAGGCCCCAACGTTATGCCTCTCATCGGAACCGGGATAGATATTGTCGAAGTCAAACAGATCGAGCGACTTCTGGACCGCCAGAAAGAGAAGTTCCTCGCCCGCGTCTACACGAAGGCCGAGGCGGAGTATTGCATGAAGAAGGGCAGGCCCGCCCTGCATCTGGCCGCTCGCTTCGCGGCAAAAGAGGCGGTCGCCAAGGCGCTCGGGACCGGCTTCGCAAAGGGCGTCCGAATGCGCGATATCGAGGTACTACCCTCCGATGACGGACCTCCCCAAATAAGGCTGCACGGAGGGGCCTCCAAAAGATTTGACTCACTTGGCGCGATGAGCGTCCTTCTCTCCCTCAGCCACACCCGCGAGCACGCCCTCGCCCACGCTGACATATTCTGACTGGCCGGACAGACAAAATCCTTGACAACGGCGCTGATAGTTTATAATATAGTTCTCAAGATCGCCGATTCACCCTATTGATTTTCTGCTTGAGGCGGCGAGCAAGGCGCGGACGGTCAAGCTTGTCCTGAACATTCACACCGGCGCATGAGGTGTCTGTCGCGACCGATTCTGAAGTGGCCGGGACGGGGCGACAGCGGGTCCGCCGCCCGGATTGCGGTTCCTTATTGACCGCACTATGGGAAGATGGTATACTTTGCGCATTGACGCAATGTGTCAAGCAGGTCATTCGAAGCATGTTCGGTTTGTCGATGGGCAAAACACTGAAAAGGAGACGCCGTGGCTGAACTGCAATATGTCCACATAAGCATCGAAGACAAGATAGCCCGACTCACCGTCGACCACCCGCCGGCAAATGCGCTGAGCGACGCCGTGCTGAATGATATCGATGCCGCAGTCAATACCGTTGCGTCCGACCCTGCCGTCAAGGTGATTGTCATTACCGGCGAGGGTCGTTTTTTCATTGCGGGCGCGGATATCAACGAAATCGATACCGTAAAAGACGCGGCCGGCGGCGAGGCGCTCGCGGCGAGGGGACAGCGCGTGCTCACCAAGATCGAACAACTGGCCAAGCCGGTTATCTGCGCAATAAACGGTATGGCCCTGGGCGGCGGCTGCGAACTCGCGATGGCATGTCACATGCGGATCGCATCCGAGAACGCAAAGCTTGGCCAGCCCGAAATAAACCTCGGGATCATTCCCGGCTTCGGCGGAACTCAGCGCCTGGCCCGAATTATCGGTCCGAGCAAGGCGACCGAACTGATTCTTACGGGTGAAATGATTTCGGCCGAAGAGGCGCACCGGCTCGGGCTGGTGAACGCGGTGGTTCCCCCCGAGCAGTTGGAAGAGGCGGTAAATGCGCTTGCGAAAAAAATCGTCGCGAAGGGTCTGCCGGCGATCAGCGCATCGTTGCGTGCAATCGGTGGCGGTCTGGACGTCAGTCTGGCTGATGGTCTGGCGCTCGAAGCGAGGATTTTCGGCGAGACTTGTGAGACTGCCGACAAAACAGAGGGTATTCGCGCGTTTCTGGAAAAGCGACAGGCAAACTTTCAGGATAAATAACAATCGAAACGCTTTTCCGCGCGCGGCGTAGGCATGAAGGAGGATAGGAATGAAGATCATTGTACTGCTGAAACAGGTTCCGGACACGGAAACAAAAGTCCAGATAAAACCGGGCGAAACGTCGATCAGTACGGAAGGCGTAACGTATGTCATCAATCCGTACGATGAGTACGCAATCGAGGAAGCTTTGAAGATAAAAGAGGCTGCCGGAGAAGGAGAGGTCATCATCCTCTCGCTCGGGTGGGATAAGGCGGCCGAGGCGGTGCGCACGGCCCTTGCGATGGGCGCCGACAGCGCCGTCCATCTGAACGATGCGGCCTTCCTCGGCGGCGACGCATGTTCGACCGCAGTCGCCCTGGCAAAAGCGCTTCAGAAGATGGAATATGACCTGATTCTCTGCGGCAAACAGGCCATCGACTATGATAACCACCAGGTCGGAGTGAGGGTTGCAGAAATACTTGGAATCCCGCACGTGGCCGTCGTCACCAAGCTCGAACTCAAGGACGGCAAAGCGGTCGCTCACAGGGAAACCGAGGCTGGCGCGGAAGTCGTTGAGGCGCCGCTTCCGGCATTAATCACATGCCAGAAAGGACTGAACGAGCCTCGGTACGCATCGCTCAAAGGAATTATGAAAGCCAAGAAAAAGCCGATGGACAAAAAGACGCCGGCTGATATCGATGCTTCGCCCGATGAAGTGGGTCAGGCAGGGGCAAAGACAACCGTACTCACAATGACGGATCCTCCGGCAAGGGCTGCCGGCAGAGTCGTCGAAGGCGAGCCTGAAGACGCGGCGAAGGAAGTCGTCAGGCTCCTTCGCGAAGAGGCGAAAATAATCTGAAAATGAAACCGTCGGCCCACATATATCGCAAGGAGAAGACACAATGAGTGGAGTATGGGTTTTTGCTGAGACGCGTGATGGCAGAATCATCAAAGTAGTCAATGAAATGCTGAACGCTTCCAAAGAGATAGGCGGGAAGCTGGGTGAAGACGTCGCGGCCCTGCTGCTTGGATCAGGAGTTGCATCTCTCGCCAATGACCTCGCCGCTATGGGAGCAAAAAAGGTATATCTGGCGGACGATGCGAAACTCGAAAACTATTCGCCGGACGCATATGCAAAGATCGTCGTTGATCTCGTAAAACAACACGAGCCGTCCGTCCTGTTGTTTGGAAACTCTGCGGTCGGAAAAGACCTGGCGCCCACGGTAGCGGCAAAGCTGGGTGTGGGACTGTGCTCCGACTGCACAGGCGTCGCGCTCAATGCAGACAACAAGCTCGTGTTCACACGCCCGGTATACGCCGGGAAGGCTCTCACCACGCTTGTGTGCACCAACAACCCGCAGATGGCCACAATCCGGCCCAACGTGCTGGCGCCGGGCGAACCCGAAGCAGGAGCGAGCGCCGATGTCGAGACGGTAAGCGTTGCATTGGAAGACGCCGACCTTCGCACGGTCGTCCGCGAAGTACTCAAGGCCGCGGGTGACAAGATCGAATTGACCGAGGCCAACGTTATCGTATCAGGCGGCCGCGGCATGAAAGGCCCGGAAGGTTACGCTATCCTTGAGGAACTGGCCCGTGTGCTCGGCGCCGCGGTCGGCGCATCGCGTGCCGCAGTGGATGCCGGATGGCGCGATCACCACGACCAGGTAGGCCAGACGGGGAAAGTCGTGAATCCCTCGCTCTATATTGCCGCCGGAATCTCGGGAGCGATCCAGCATCTTGCCGGCATGAAGACCTCCAAGGTCATCGTCGCCATCAACAAGGATCCCGACGCGCCAATCTTCAGCATTGCCAATTACGGCATTGTCGGCGACCTGTTCAAAGTGGTCCCGATATTGACCGAGGAATTCAAGAAGTTATTGGCTCAATAAGGAGGTCGGAAACAGGATGGCCGCAGGTTCCATCCTGTCAGGAAAGAAAAGAAAATCCCCCGCGTGCGAAAGCGCGCGGGGGATTTTTCTTGTCAACTCGCCATCTTGACAAGTTTTTCGGTCTGGTCGGGGGTACCGATGGTGATCAGCTTGTCGCCGCCCTCAATGATCTCGCCCGGCGGCGGATTGAACAGCATCTTCCCGTCTTTTTTCTCTATCGCAAGCACAATGATGCCCAACTCGCTCCGGATCGGGGTGTCCTTGAGTTTCTTGGCATCCAGGACCGACCGCATCCCCACTTTTATCTCCTCGATACGAACATCCATTTCCCGCTCAAGAGAACTCAGCTCTATGAAATTCGCGACAGCAGGTTTCAGAATGGTGTTCACCAGCCGAAACGCCCCGATGAGATAAGGGGAGACGACCTTGTCAGCGCCTACTCGAAGCAACTTTTTCTCCGTTTCCTTGGTCTCCGCGCGAGCGGTAATGAAAAGGTCCTTGTTGAGGCTTCGCGCGGTTATCGTGATAAAGAGGTTCTCGGCGTCAGAGGCGGCGACTGCCACCAGCCCACGGGCGTGCTCTATGCCCGCTTTTTCCAGAACACTTTCGTCGCCCGCATTGCCGTATACGGCAAGGACGCCCTGTTCGAGCATATCCTGCACCTTGGCGTGATCGGTATCAATAACAATCAGGGACATCGATCGTTTCATCAACTCCTCGACGACGATACTGCCCATTCTTCCGCAACCGCACACGATGTAGTGATCTTTGAGCTTCCCTATCTCCCTTTCCACTCTGCGCCTCCCCAGGATATCTTGAACGCCGCCCTCGACCATCATTTCAACTACGACCCCGAAACTGTAAAAAACAAACCCAACGCCCGAAGCTATGAGGCAAAGGGTAAATATCCGGCCTGTCGACGACATCGGCCTGATCTCTGAATAACCCACCGTCGCTACGGTTATCACCGTCATATAAAGGGCTTCGATAAATGTCCAGCCCTCTATAAGAATATAGCCAAGGACTCCCCCGCTTATCACGAGGGCTACGCCGCTCAGCGCGAACGCCAGCCTCCCTTCGGGCGACAGCGCACGATCCCTTGCCGTATATCTCTTTATGCGAGTCTTCATTCGTCCTTTCTGGAGTGTTGTCCGGTCGTGCCTATTGTACACAACTCGCTATAGGCAAATCAATCAAGTCAACATTCTACGCCCTCGACCAGCTCGGGCCGTAAACAGCGCGTCAGAGCCGCAACCAAACATTGGCTCTGGGTACAGTCCCCGTCGCCGTCAATAGTCTGGTATCGTTGATATTACAGAAGGCTCCATGAAGAATTGCGGCAGAGACTCTCGTTATTCATATTGAGAAGCACACGGAGTTCATATCCCTGGAAGGTGAAGGGGAGAAATGTGTGGTGAGAATATATCGGCGCCTGGCTGAAGTCCGACGGATTGCAGTCAGTGGTCAGTCTATTTCTTCTTCTTGGGGAGGAACTTCAGAATTGAAGAGATATCCGTTGAGGATGATTGCGCCGCCTCAACGTTCGCACTCTTGATCTGTTCGTAGATCTCCTGCCGGTGGATCGGAACCGGCTTCGGCGCGGTAATGCCCAGCTTGACATGATCGCCCTCGATCGCCAAAACGGTGACGGCGATCGTATCGCCGATTATTACGCTCTCATCCGTTTTGCGAGTTAGCACAAGCATGGCCTGGCGTCTCCTGTCGCAAGACCCGATGCTTGGTCGTATAGCCGGGGTCTGTGAGCACGAGTTGTTTCGCCTTGCGGGCGGAGTGATTGATTACGACTGGGCCCATCAGGTTGACGGTCATATCGCGCGGGTCCTCGGGCACCGTCACAACGACATATACAGAACCGTCGGCGGCCGTTTTTAACTCTATATCCTCAAACTCTTCGGCGGGCACCGCCACTTCATATTCGGGAGCGATGAGAGCTGGATCGATAACGATAAAACTGAGGGCCGGCTCATCGAGACACTGCCACCAGAGAAAGGGAACCTCCGGGTCCGCGAACGGAATCAACGCGAAGCGCTGAATCGCGGGGAATCCTATCATGCCCGAAGGCATCTCAATGGTTTGTTCTTCGGCAATTTCTATCTCGCCGAGCGCTTTTGTTGTTATCTTCATCGTCTCTCAATACTCCGTCGTCTCAAAAGCAGTCAGACCCGACACAGGCTTATCGGAGAAAGCTGAACAGCGTCGGCTGAAGCACCTGCACCGTGGTCGCGAGCGATGCTTCATAGATCGTCTGGTGGTTCACCAACGCCGTCGCAAACTCCGTGAGATCGGCCTCTTCGGTTTTTGATCGAAGCCTGTCAAAACTGAGCTTCACGCCATTTAAACGAGTCCGCGCAAAACTCAGTTGAACGATCTGCTGACCGGCGCTCGTCCGCGCGTCAATGGTACGATCAAGTGAATCGTCGATATTCGCGACAAGCTTCGATGCCCTCTCCGGATCGTTGTCCAGCAACGCCTGGCGGACTGCCTCCGCTGTCTCGAATAATCCGGGAGAAAAAAGACCCAGATCCTCCGACGTGGTTCCTCTCTCGCTTACAATGATAATCGGCGTATCACCCGTCTGCGAGTCGATGATGAGTCTGCGGCCGGCAGAGTCCACCGACGCGTCGACCCTGACGCCCGCACGCTCTATTGCCGCCAGAATATTGCCAACGGTCACCGCCCCGCTCAGATCAACCGACGCGGAAAGGTTTCCGTTCTGGATCTGAATCGTTCCGAGAGAGATGCCGACACCGCCGGCGAGCAATTGAACCGGGGTCGATGAGGTGGTTATAGGATCGAGTCTCGCGCCATGAAGTGTCGAGCCCTGGCCGGTTCCCAGAAGCCCGAGATCGAATGCGGTCGTCCCGGTCGTTTCTTCGACCGTTATCTGGCTGCGCCCCGTACTTATTGTATCGGTAAGTTCGATGCCGCTGCCGTCGCTCGCGATTGAAGCGCTCACATTGATGCCGAGCCCGTTAATCGCCGTCACAACGTCTCCCACGGTGACCGCGGCGGAAATGTTTACCGTTGCAGTATTGCCATCACGGTCGGTTATATCGAAAGTGCCCGTCAAAACATCCACTCCCGCCCCGTAGTTGAGGTCGGCAAGAAGTGTGGAAGCAGACACCGAGGGCGCCTCGATGGTCGGATCCAGGTCGGTTCCAGTGATGGACCCCATCGAACTGCCGAGTATCCCGAGATCGGCCGCCGTCGTTGAGGTTGACAGGGGGTCTTCGGTTATGGTCAACGGATACCCGCCGCCTGTGGTATCGGTGATCTTAAGACCATGTCCTTCGAAGTTGACACTCGCAAAGAAATTGCCGCCTCCGGCCAGGTTTATAGCATTGATGACGGCGCTGATTGTTGTGGTCCCGCCCAGATTCACCGTTGTGGAAACGCCGTTTCCATCGGTAATGACGATGTTCCCCAACTGGACCCCGCTGCCGCCATTGAGTTGGGAAAGCGGCACATCAAAATGCAGAATATCGGTTCCGGCAATGGACCCTATCGAGCTGCCGAGTATCCCCAGATCGGCCGCCGTCGTGGTCGGAGGAGACGCAAGGGAATCCTCCACGATCTGCAGCGGCCCGGCCCCTCCCGATGTATCGGTAATCAGAAGACCGTTGCCCTCGTTGTTGATTCTCGCGTCGACGCTGATTCCTTCGGTCGTCGTTATCGCGGTGAGCACGTTTCCGATTGTCGTCGCTTCCCTCAGATCGACTGCGGCGGTGGCTCCGCTTCCGTCGGTGATCACAATCCTTCCGGCATCAACCCCGCCGCCCAGATTGAGCACGGAGAGCGCGGTGTTAAAGCTGAGGCCGATATCGGGATTCAGATCCGTATCGCCGATAACCTGCCCGGAGGAGAAAGCGAATGCGCTATTGCCCGGTATGTTGATTGGAATCACATTGCCCGGCCCGATCTCCTCGAATATGAGGCCGGCGTCCCCGCGATAAATGGCGCCGAATTCGCCTCTCGCAAATGGTCTCGTTTCGGTTTTGTGGCCGGCAAACAGGTAGCGTCCCCCAAAATCGGAGTTTGACACCTGTATAAGCTGTTCGATCAAGGCGTCAACCTGTTTTGCGGCTGCGGCCCGGGATTGTTCATTTCCAACCGCGTTGGCCTCCGTGAGAGCTATCCCGCGCAGATCGATAAGAATGTTATTTATGCTGCCCAGCGCCCCTTCGGTCGCGGTGATGAATGATTCCGCCTCGTCAATATTCGTGACGAAGCGATCCATCTCGATAATCTCCGCCCTGAGCCTGAGGGACGTCGCGGCGCCCAGCGGATTATCCGAGGGCCGCCGGATCGTGAGGCCAGTGGAAAGAATCTCCTGAGTTTCCTGCAGGTTCCGCAGGGCCGTCTGCATGTTCCGCAGGGCCGTGTTCACCAGGATCGGATTTGATATCCGTGTGACCAAACCGGATTACTCCCTTCCTTTTTTTGCCGGCCGCAGAGCGCCCGAACCAACAAAATCGCTCACCCGACTTGGGTGAGAAGTATTTCGAGAATGTCACTTACGGCGGCGATAAAACGGGCTGACGCCTCGTAAGCCTGTTGCGACCTGATTATATTTACGCCCTCTTCATCAAGCGAGACGCCCATAACGGAATCTCGCAGATTTGTAATGCCCGCCACCACGCCCGACTGTATCTCCTGCCTGTCTATCGCCTGTCGGGTGGTAAAACCGACCTCCAACAGTGTTGACTGGAAAAATTCCTCCACACTGGCGCTGCCGTTTGCGCCAAGCAACGGCGTATTGCGAAGCTGCGCGAGCGCGAGCGCGTTGCTGTTGTCGCCGGGACCGGTGGATCGGCCCGCTGCGACGAGCGCCGAATCCGCCACAAGCCTGTCAGACACGGCGATCGAGGCGGCCGCACCTGCCTCCTGGTTGAACTCGAAGAAAGAATTCATCCCTATTCCCAGGAGAAAGTCGCTCGTGTCACCGGCCTGTGTGTCATCGCTCACGAATGAGAACGTGTCGCCCGTTGCCGTGGTATCAATCTGCAGCCGGTTGTCGGCCGTGACGGTGGCCGTCAACGAACCCGAGGAAAAGGCCGAGTTAATCTGATCGGCCACATCATTCAGCGTGTCCGTGTCGGCATCGATCGTGATCTCGTGTTGCTCGACGAGTTGCCCCTCGCTGTCATAGACCGAGAGGAAAAACGTGCCATCAACCGGCGTAAAGGGTAAGCCGACACTGTCGAGGGCCAGGTCTGGATTGGACACGGCAAAGCTTGACGTCATGGAGCCCTGCCTGACCAGCCCCTGTCCCTGACTATGTATGCGGTTCACTTGCTCCATTATTGTAAGCGCAAGCTCGTCGAGATTTGCAAGAACCTGCCCGGCCGTGAAACCATCGCGAATATCGAGCAGACCGCGAAGGCGCCCGCCCCTTATGTCAAGAGGCCGGTTGCCGTCGCCGGCCGCAATGACTTCGTAGAAGTCGTCTCGAGCGGGATCGAGATCGGGATTGTACCGAACGGCAATGGGATTAAACGAGAAATCCTGCACGAGCCCGAACCCATCGATGTACACGTTGACGGTACCGTTTTGGTTTCTCCGGATCTGCACGCTAACAAGCTCGGCAAGCTGATCCAACAGCAGATCGCGGCTGTCGCGCGCGGAGTTTGATGTCGCTACCCCCCCGCCGGCTTCCAGGGCGCTTATTTGTCGGTTGAGTTCTCCGATCTCCGCGCCAAGCCTGTTGACTTCATCCACCGTGTCCTTGATGAACTGATTCATGTTCAGTCGCAGCCTGGTCAGAAGCTCGTAGGTCATATTAAACGCGTCCGCCAGCGCGACACCCGATCCGGTCACGGTGGTGCGGACACCCTCGTTCTCCGGATTGTTGGCGAGTTCCTGCAGGCTGTTAAAGAAATTTGAGAGCGACTGAGCAATTCCCTCCTGAGACGGTTCGGCAAGAATGTCCTCCACCTGGTTGAGGAAATCCACCTTAATCGAGAGCTCGCCCAGTTCGTTGTTCTCACGGCGGAGTCGATCGTCTATAAGACTCTCCCTGAGACGATCAATCGTCGCCACGCTTGATCCCAGTGAAAAGATCAATGATCCGATACGCACATCGCGCTCTTGCACCACATCGGCCCGCTGGCGCGTATACCCTGGTGTCGCGGCATTGGCCACATTCTGGCCGGCCACGTTGAGAAGAATCTGCTGGGTATGGAGCGCGTTTGCTCCCATCGTCAGCATCGAAAATAATTTACCGGCCATATCTCATCTCTCCCGGAAACAATCAGGCATGTCGATCCAATAGCGAAGCCGACAGGGTCTTTCGTTTGGCCTTGCCCTCATTTCCGTACGTGATCTCATGAGGTTCAGGCTCCACCAGATGCTTCAAAACCGAGTCCATCAAGTCGGCGCTATACCTGAGCATCTCCGCATTCATTCGATTCTGACGCTGGACGTCTTTTATCGCCGAAATAACCCGGCGACGAAGGTCCATAAGTTTTCCCGCGAGAGGTCCCCCGAAACGGCGGGCAATTTCTCTGAGTGTGGGCTTGGATTCGGACAACTTCATTTCCCCGGCCAACCGTTTGACAAGATCCATTCGTCCGATCTCAAGCTGGCTGTTGGAACCTATAAGGTTCTCGATTCGAGAGGTTATTTCGGACAACCTTTTCAGATCGTTCGCGATGATAGCCTTGCGCTTCTCCAGAATATGGCGCTTCAGATCTTCATAATTCTTTATCTGTTTCTCGAGAATTGCGGCAAGGTCTTCTCCAGCCCTTTGCATATTCATATCCTTTCTAAATATCGGCATAGTTGGGTTTTTGCTTTAGTACATTTTGCAGGCTCTCATAGATCGAATCGGCCAGACCAAACTGGTTGGACCGAGCCAGTTCCATTGCCATCTCCTCATCGAGGAAATCCTGGAAGATCTCCTCCGCTTTCCCGCCGTTAATGAGAGGATTCGGGGGAATGGTCTTTCGCATCTCCCTTATAAGTACATGCAGGAAATACGTTTCCAGTTCCTTGGCGGCGGCGCGAAGCTTTGCGGGATCGGAATCGCCATCGGGGGAGTTCAGGTAGTGAAGCCTGAGTTCGGTCTGTCCGATGCCGGCGTTTCTATATTCAGATGAGGCAAAATCGAGTTGATTCATCTTCCATCCCAATCGTTATGAGTCAGGCAACAGTCCGAAAAGTGATGCCGCCCAGCACGTTACAAAGATTTCGAGGGAATCCGTCGATGCTGTTTTCCCGAATATCCCTGATCCCGAGAAATCGGCGGGAATCGAAATTCCCTGCTTGCCGAGGCGCGATCCGTGGATTACGATGACGGCCTTTAAGCCTTCTCGCTTCCATCCCGGTTATGTCCTTCTTGCGTTGCATTGTTCTTCCGTCCGATGTTGTCGCCCGTTAACCTCTACATTAGCTCCAACCGCGCATGGAGCGCGCCCGCCCGCTCTATCGCCTGGAATATTGCGATCATGTCCTGCGGGACAACGCCCAGCGTGTTGAGCGCCGCGGCCACTTCGCCGACGTTTGCACCGCTGATCTTTGCAACATGACCCTCCATGGCTTCGATCTCGACAAATTCTTCAGGGGACGGCTCACCGATCGTTATGCGGATATCGCCATGAGAGACAGCTACCGGCTCAATAATCGCGTCCCGTCCAACCACCACGGTGCCGGTGCGCTCATTTATTATCACTTTGGCGACCACGTCCGGTTCTACGGGAGTCAGTTCCATCTCGCTGATGAAGGTAATCCTGTCATCCATATACTTTTGGGGAATCTCCACCTTGACGGTGCCGCCATCAATGGCCTCGGCGCATGTCTGATGAAAACGAAGGTTTATCACATCGGCTATGCGGGCCGCTGTCGTGAAATCGGTGCGTTTCAGACAAAGGGTCAGATGTCCCTCTTTCGATAGAATGGTCGAGGGAACTTCCTTTTCGACGAATCCGCCTCCGGTTACCATACCGACTGTCAGATGCTTTTCCTGCCCGCCCCTGCGCGCGCGGGTCTCAAACCCTCCGATCGAAACCGCACCCTGTGCTACCGCATAGGTTTCGTTGTCCGCGCCCCGAAGTGGGGTGAGCAGCAGCGTGCCGCCGCGCAGGCTTTCGGCGTCACCGATCGCGGACACGACCACATCCAGGCGCGAGCCCTCTTTCGCATATGCCGGGAGTTCGGCGGTGATCATTACGGCCGCGACATTTTCAACGCGCAACTGGCGGGTCTCAAACTTGATGCCAAACTGGTTGACCATATTCGCCAGCATCTCGCTGGTGAACGGGACGCGCCGCCCGTCTCCCGTTCCGTCGAGGCCCGCCACAAGGCCATATCCCACCAGTTGATTGCCCCTGACACCTTGCACAAATGCAACATCCTTTACCCTGGTTGCCGATTCCGCAGGCCCGGAGAGGATCAGGAGCGTCATCCCTATCAGTACCGCCATCAAGCATCTTCTTTTCTTCATCTTTCCACTCATTTCGCCTCCACTCAGAACGGCCATATGAATTCAAAGAATTCCTTGATTACTCCGCGCTTCTGCGTAGTGCTCAACGGACCTACTCCGTCATATCTTATCTCCGCGTTCGCAATCTGTGTCGAAAGAACGGTGTTCTGGCCGGAGATATCCTCAGGTCGAATAGTGCCTACGAGAATGACTGAATTTTTCTCGCCATTGATTGCTGTTGTCTGGCTGGCTTCAATTCGAAGATTGCCGTTCGGCAGAATCTCCGTTATCTGACCGGTGACCGTGCCGCTGATTGAAGATGTGCGCCTGGAAGAGGCATTGCCATCGAATGTGCTCTGGGCATTGACGTTCATGCTGGGATCATCCATCAGATTCCTGCTGAAAACATGATTCAGCCCGAGGATTTCTTCGAACCCGTTGAAACTCATATCCAGATCGCTTTCTTTATCCGTTGCAAGACTTGCGGAATTGGAGGCGCGCAGATTTTCCACTATAAGAATCGTGATAATATCTCCTCTATTGTATTCACCCTTTGTGGTTGACGAATAGAGAGACGATGGCGGGCTGCTCGATGTGTTCCAGATCGAGTCCGCCCGGCCGCTCTCGGGACAAACAGTTGACAAAAAAACCAAAACCGCGAGGAGGAGAACCAACCGAAGCCCTCTTTTTTTGCGCTCAATCATTGTTCCCTCTCCACCTTAAGAACCGGACACAGAGCCGACATCTTCCCCTTGCATCGAATCCCGAGAAACAACCGCCTGGGAATATTCCTTCTCTGTGTTCCCGCCCTTTTTTTGACCCTGAGCACGAATCGCCAAATCTTTCTCGGGGAACTTTCCATTTTGCGTTCCTTTTCTTGCCATTCGCAGGGTCCTGGAATCAAGCACGCGCGCTTGTACAATCCGCCTGGAAGCGAGGCGCACCCGCACGAGTTCGCCTGTGGAACCGTTTTCGAGAACCCGGCCTTCAGTCGTTATGCAGAATCCGTCCCCCTGCAAGATGACCGAGGCGGTCTCGCCTTTTTTTATCACTGGAGGCCGGATGAGAAAATCGTCCGTGAGCAACCGGCCGGTCGGAATGGTTCTCGATGCCATCAAATCCTCAATTTGATCCATTCCCGTGAGCGTATCCTGGCTGATGCGCGACTGCCGCACCTTTTGTATTTCGACATCTGACGGCGTTATGAATTGGTGGCGCGCAACCTTGCGCACGGTTACCAGCGCTTCAATGTAGCGTTCAACCACAAACCTGTGAGCGAGTTCGGAATAAAGATTTCCATCCACCAATATTCGAAAGTGCGTGAGCACACTGCCACAGAAATCTTCATTCGGAAAGGTCTCGACGACGACTCTTCGGTCTCCCACAGGCGCCACGATCGGGTCAAAATTCTTCGGCGCCCGGGCCCAGAATGAATCTTCCGCCCAGCCGGTCCGTTCGGAAACATGCCCGGCGAACGCGGAACGGAGTTCATCGACGGTGACAAGCTCATGCCGGCGCCTGACTACGACATGCGGCGCCCCCGCAAAGCTCATCCGTGAGAGGTCGGCGCCGGCTGACCTGAGAGCGATGGCGACAGTGCCTGCGCTCAGGATTTGATGCTCGGCCGGTGACGGCGCGGAACAGATGGGAAGCGACCGCAATTGTTCAAGCAATTCAAGCTCCTCGGAGCCCGTGATCTCTGCAACGTCGCCCAGACGCACCACATCGGAAACCAGATCGGCTTCTTTTCTGAGCATGATTGTTGCGGCGCGCGCTTGGGTCGCCAACGACGCGAAAATCGCGAGCATTACCATTGCTATGAGGAGGCTTCGTTTCATACCATCCGTCCGTTAACGCGTCATATTGTTCGCCGTTTGCAGCATTTCATCAGAGGTCTGAATGACTGATGAATTGACCTCGAATGCGCGCTGGGTAATTATGAGTTGCACAATCTCGTCGACCACGGAAACATTGGAAGTCTCCAGAAAACCTTGTCTGAGGCTGCCCGCCCCTTCTTCGCCGGGGATGCTGAGAATGGGATCCCCGGAGGCGTCCGATTGACGATACAGGTTCCGTCCCTGGCTCAGGAGGCCCGAAGGATTGATGAACCGCGCCAGTTCGATCTGGCCGAGTTCATCGATGGTTGAGTCGGCCAGCGTGACCGACACCGTGCCATCGCTCCCTAGCGTTATTGTGACGGTGTCCTCGGGAATCGAAAGCTCCGGCTCGAGAGCGAATCCGTCGGCGGTGACAATCGTGCCATCACTATTGAGCTTGAAAGAGCCGTCGCGGGTATAGCCGATCTCGCCGTCGGGAAGCGTTATCTGGAAAAAACCGTCTCCCTCGATGGTGACGTCAAGCTGGTTCCCGGTCTCGATGAAAGAGCCCTGCTCGAACAGCTTTGTGATAGAGGCCACGCCGACTCCGTTTCCGAACTGGATGCCCGAGGGGATCTCGAATCCCTCTGCGGAAACGGCGCCGGGAGCGCGAATCGTCTGATAAAGCAGATCCTGGAAGTCGGTGCGGCTGCGCTTGAATGCGGTCGTATTCACGTTGGCGAGATTGTTTGCAATCATATCGAGATTCAATTGCTGGGCCGTCATTCCCGTGGCCCCAACGAAGAGAGACCGTTGCATTGCTACCTCCAATCGGTTTTATCAGCCGGTCATGCGCGTGCGATCTCGTTCACGGTCGCATCGAGAGCTTCGTCTATCGCCGATATCACACGCTGATGGGTTTCATAGCTTCGCGCAGCATCTATCATTAATGTTAGTTCGGACACAATATTCACGTTGGACCGTTCGAGAGCGCCAACGCGCAGCAGGGGGCCGCCGGGTGTCGACATGGTCCGGCGCACATCGTCCGTGGCGCTGTAAAGATTCTGACCGGCCTTGGAAAGCATGGAAGGCGTGGGAAAATCAACGAGCATGAGTCGATCCGTGGCGGCGTCATCGACCAGGATGTCTCCGTCCGGAGTGATCTTAACGGTGTCGCCTTGAGCCACGATGGGCCCCTGACGCCCCATCACCGGGTGACCATTCTGCGTCACGAGCCGTCCCTCGGAATCCAGCGAGAAGTTGCCCGCGCGAGTGTAGCGCTCGCCAGCCGGCGCGTCCACCACAAAAAAGCCGGAACCGTCAATCGCGACATCAAGCGGGTTTCCCGTTTCCATTATTATCCCGGGCGAAAAGTCCTCGGTCGTTGCATCAAGCATGGTACCGCCCCCCGGGATTTCCGGTGAACCACGTTCCGGGGCGAATCGGGCGACCTGGTCTCCAAACACCTGGTAAAAACCGCGCGACACGGGCTCGGCTTTCTTAAAGCCAACCGTACTGATGTTGGCCAGATTGTTCGCTATCACGTCAAGCCGCTCCCTTTGGGTAATCATTCCCGAGGCCGCGGCATAGATACCTCTATGCATCGATGTTCCCTCTCCGCTTCAGATCCCTTGGCCATTCGTGGCCGTATGTGTCCGCCTCTTCTGCTGAGCAATCGATGTGCCAACAAAGGATTTTCCGGGTCGCACCCGATCGATTTTCCAAGGCATTAGCATGAACACACTTACATCATTGAAAAAAAGAGCCCGCAAGGCCTTAAATCCTCGGGCGGAAAATAGTGCAGGGATCAACAAGAAAATATTGCCCTCCTTAGGGAAAGATTTGCTGGAATAATCCTGGCGAGGCCGACGTGTTCTGTCGCGCTTTTTCTCAGGGATTCAGCATATGAATTGCGAACCAAAAATGTAAATGCCGGCTGTCTCCCGGTCATGTAAAGGAGTCTGGAATAATGCCGGAAGACGGCGGCGACATTCTCAATAGCGGATATTTCTGAAAAAAAGAGTGTTATCCCTTTAGAAAACCATTGACTTTTTTGAGATATTGCGTTTAAGATAACCACGATAATTTGGTTACAAGAGAAGTCCCAGTGGGAGCGGCGAGAAGAAGGCGGGGGAAAGAAATGTTATTTACGCGCGGGGCAGACTACGCATTGCGGGGAATGATTTATCTTGCCCAGCAACCCAAGGGCACCTTGTCGATGGCAAGTGAGATAGCAGCGTCCGAAGACATGCCGGAGTATTTCTTCTCGAAGGTATTTCAGAGTCTGGCAAAATCCGGCCTGTTAAATTCATTCAGGGGGAGCAACGGGGGGTTTGCGCTGGCAAAATCGCCTGCCGAGATTACGGTCCGCGAAGTGATCGAATCCCTGGAGGGACCGATCACCGTGAGCAAATGCGTCAACTCTCCGGAAGTGTGCAAGCGGAGCGGGACCTGCCCCTTTCACACATGGTGGAAGGAAGTCCAGGACTCGCTCGTTTCCACGCTTGATAACCACACAATTGCCGACGCGGTAGCCCAGCTCAACAATGGCGAGGACGTCAGCGGGAACGCGACAAGGCCGCCGGCACATTGACAGTTCATTCGCTGCCTCACCCATGAATGAGCGGCGGGAGACACTTCACGCACACCCAGAGACTCTCCCCCTCTTTACGGCAAGGGATCAGAACCCTTTCCTTCTCTGATGTTGCGCAATTGAAGCATTCCAGTATGTCGACGTCAGTCCTGGTCTCTTTCAATCGTTCCTCAACAGCTTCGAGCGAGAATGGTTCCGCCTCGCGCTCCTCGATCACAATGGCGCCTTCGGGGCAGATGCCAAGGCAAAAACCGGCGCCGTCGCAAAGGTTCTCACCTATCAGACGCGCCTTACCATCGACTATTTCTATCGCACTTTCCGCGCAGGGAATCACGCATGCCCCGCAGCCATTGCATTTCTCTTCATCTATCTTGACAATTTTTCTTTTGACTGTTGCCATATAAACCTTCTCCTTTCCAATGCGGCAGGTAGGCCGCTCCTTAGCCTCCCTACTATGCCACAAGCAAGCGGAAACAGACTATGACGAATGTCACATCCCGGGCCCGCGTTGCCACGATGCTCTTGCACGCTCATGACAATTCGAGGATACAGGTGGCTTTTGAACAAGGCGGGAGGATCGATACATGTCCGATTCAGTTGGTGGATGCTTGCTCGGGTGAGAACGAGGTCTTGATGCCGTATTCCTTCACCTTCCGCCAGAGAGTGGAACGCGAGATTCCCAGTTTCTCGGCGGCGAGTGTCTGGTTGCCGTTGCAGTTCATCAGCGTTTCCGTTATTAACTGCTTCTCCATCTCGGAGATCGTCATGAATTCCGTCTCGAGTATTGTCGCCTCCACGGTCTCTTCAAGGGCCTCCGGGAGCGCAAGCATCGGCTTCTTGATGTAGTGCAGGAAATCCGGCAGGTCGGATGCGCGAATAACATCATCTTCAGCCATGATGACCGCGTATTCGATCATATTCTCAAGTTCTCTCACATTTCCCGGATAATCATAGTTGGCAAGAATGAACTGCGACTGGCGGTCGATTTCATGAATATTGCGGTTGAACCGGCGATTGAACCTCGAGATGAAGTAGCGAATGAGCGATGGAAGCGAATCCATCCTCTCGCGGAGCGGAGGGATCTTTATCTGTATGACGTTTAATCGGAAGAAGAGATCTTCTCGAAACTTCTTTTCTGCGATGGCAGCGGCGAGATCCTGATTCGTGGCGGCGATGATGCGCACGTTGACATTGATCGTTCTGTTCTCCCCGAGACGGCGAATCTCCCCATTCTGTAACACTCTCAAAAGTTTCACCTGGGTCATGAGCGGGATGTCGCCCACCTCGTCAAGGAATATCGTGCCGTTGTTGCCTTCCTCAAAAAGCCCCTTGCGGTCGCTGTTCGCACCCGTGAACGCTCCCTTTGCGTAGCCGAAAAGCTCGCTCTCGAGCAATGTTTCGGGAAGCGCGCTGCAGTTTATGGCGAGAAACGGCTTGTCGTATCTATTGCTCATACGATGTATATATTCGGCAATGATCTCTTTGCCGGTTCCGCTCTCGCCGAGGAGCAGCACCGTGCTGTCGGTGGGCGCCACCTTCGTGGCGAGGGTGACCATCTTCCGAATCGCGGCGCTGTCTCCCATCATATCTATGAAGGCCGAACGCTCATACTCGCGAAATGCCATCGACCTCTCCAGATTCCTGAGAGCGCTCTCCACTCCGTAGAGCACATCGCCGAACTCGACGGGCTTAACGAAGTACATATAAGCTCCGCGCCTCAAAGCCTTCACAGCGCCTTCAATACCCTCTATGCTCGTCATTATCAGAATCTCGCACATAGGCTGGGCCTGCTTCACATAACTTATGAGATCCATATCGTCTTCGCGCAATATCTCCATGTCGACGATGAGCACCTCATAATTGCGCGCAAGCGCAAGCTTCTTCAGCGTTTCTTCCCGACTCAGCGCAGTATCTGTATCATGACCGGCGTCATCCAAGCCCTGCTGTATACTGAAGCAATATTTCGGGTCTTTTTCGGCAACAAGTATCAGCGCCACGATATGAGCCTCCCATTCACTTTGGATATGGAAATTCCTGCATCAGACACATTATATCCAACTATGCACACGTAATCAAGAATATGCCACGCCCAAGTGTTCGATAATGCAACAATCCGCCCGGCGCCGATTTTCTCTTCCCTGATGTCTGACCGGAAAGCCTCAATATGTCTTGTCACAGTGTGTTACACAGCCCGGCAGAGCCGCAACAAAACATTGGCTCTGGGTACAGTCCCTATTCTACGAATCCAAAAAACGGGATTC
>CAYZZY010000019.1:9835-20198 GCA_964482745.1 uncultured bacterium | reverse complement strand
GGGAGACCGTCCCTGGTATGTTCGTGCGACCATCGACACCCACTTCTTTGAAGATCTGGTGGAAAGCATACGCGTCGGGAAGACGGGTGAAGCCTATCTGATCAATGGATCGGGCGTCTTCCAGACGCGGCGCCGCTCGGGCGGAGACCTGATGGAAACAGACCCCGACCAACTTGTCTACCAGGTTCAAGAGGGCGCCATTAGCTCTTTCACGGCAGATGACAACACGGGTGGACGTCATCTCTATGCGACGTGCCGGCTGAACTCTACGGGATGGCTCCTTGTAGTACGCCAGGAGATCGGGGATGCGTATGCTCCCCTAAAACGGGCGGTGCTGCTTGGAATCGGTTTGATTGTGGCCGGTGGCGCGGTCGTCGTCGTGATGGGTTTTCTCCTTTCCTCCTGGGTTGCGCATCAACTGACCGTCGCCAAGATGGAAAAACGGCAAATGGGGAGCCAGTTGATTATGGCGGGTAAACTGGCTGAAGTAGGCGAGATGAGTGCGGGTCTGGCTCACGAAATCAACAACCCCCTCCAGGTGATAAAGTCGGAAGAGGCGCTCATGAAGGATATCCTGGAGGACATGGGGCCGGACGGCAATTCTCACAACGCCGAGAACATCCAGATGTTGAAAGAGTCAATTGGTCGTATTGATACTCAAATCGACCGCTGCAAGCGTATTACGCTTGGGCTTCTGAAATTTGCACGCGAGTCCGAGACCTCCATTCAGACCATTGATATTCAGCCGTTTATGCGCGAAGTCATCGCGATGATCGAACGAAGGACACGGATAGAAGACATCCGAATTGTCGAGAAGTTTGATCATCAGTTGGCCGGATTTCAAAGCGATCCCGTCCAGCTTCAGCAGGTGCTTCTCAATCTTTTGAATAACGCAATCGATGCCACAAGAGGGAAAGAGGGTGGTGAGATCAGGCTGGCCGTGGAGGAAACCGAGAACGAGTTGATCATATCCGTTGCGGACAACGGATGCGGTGTCCCCCCGGAGCATATGGAAAAGATATTTCTGCCATTCTTCACAACGAAGCCGGTAGGACGGGGCACGGGCCTGGGCTTAAGTACATGTTATGGCATCGTTGAACGCCTGGGCGGGAAGATTGAAGTAAGAAGTGGGCTGAACGTCGGAACAATCTTCTCGATTCATCTCCCGCTCACCGGCCCATCAGAAGCGGCCCGCTATGCGGCCGCCACGTCCAAGGGACAAGGAGAACCGATATGAGCGCCATAAGCCTACTACTGGTGGATGACGAGGAGCAATTCCTCTCGACCACGAAAATGCTGCTGGAACGGCGGGGGGTGAACGCCACAACCTGCTCCAACGGGTTCGATGCACTTGAAATCCTCAACGAACGCCGCGTTGATGTTGTGGTTCTTGACATCAAGATGCCGGGTATCGACGGGATGGACGTCCTGAGCAAAATCAAGCGGTTGCACCCTGAAGTGGAGGTGATTCTTCTCACGGGACATGCTTCGGTTGAGACGGCCGTGGAGGGGCTGAAGCTCGGCGCCTTTGACTATCTGACCAAGCCCGCGAATGTCGAGGAGATAATGCAAAAGGCCGAGGAAGCCCATGAAAAAAAACGAGCACGGGAAGACAAGATTCGCAAGGAGAAATTCGAAAGGATCATCCGTCATCCCATGGCCATCTATGAACGTGATGAGGACTGAGGCCGTGCGTTCCAACAACGCGGGAGTGTGAATATGGACCGTGGCAAGAAGAAGGCGACCGGATACGATAAGTATATAGACTGGAAGGTGTTTGTATTTCCTGTAGTCCTCCTGCTGCTCTTTCTATTCATGCCGGCCACGCAGGGTATGCGCGATGTGGGCACCGAGTATAGTGTCGGGCCGCATATCGTGGTGAACGCTCTCACGGAGCAGTTGTTTGACAAGCCTGCCTCTGACGTTGAGCAATGGCAGCTCTTGACAAGCCGGATTATGGAGCAATCCATGCGTAATGGTGCGATGAGCCGCACGAGGTTTCTGAAACGGAGCGAAAAGTGGTGCAAGACCAGCGGTATACCGGTTGACGAGGAAAACCTCGATCGGGCCAAGGAGTTCGTCAGCGCCATGGACGACGAATCGTACAAGAGCGCACTGAGTTCGGCAGCCACCCTGCGGACCCAGCAGTTAACCTACGACAGCCTGTCGGATTCGGACAAAAAGCTCGCCGACCAGGGCACCTGGAAACTGAAAGTGGCCCTGGCGGTGACGATTTTCACGGTGTTTTGTTTTGTGACCGGGTGTATTCCGCTGCCCGCCGTTGCGTTCTGTATCGGGCTGATTTTCACATTCACCGGTGTTGTTACCCGCACAGAAGTGGCATCGCTCTATTGGAGCGACGCGTGCTGGTTCATCATGGGCAGCCTCATGTTCGCCTCGGCATTCGTCAAGACCGGTGTGGACAGGCGGATTTGTCTTATGCTCTTCAACAAGCTGGCAAAGCCGAGCGTTGCGGCCGTCACGTTTGTGCTGATAATGGTGATTGCGCCGGCAGCTTCCTTTATCTCTGACCACGCGCTGGCCGCCATTTTCCTGCCAATTGCTATTATCCTGCATCGCGGCAGTCAGGGGCCAGAGGGTTCTTCCGACATGGAACTCGGGAAGATGCTGATGATCACGGTTGCCATGGCATGTAATATCGGCGGGTTCGGCGCGCCCAGCGGGGGAGCCCGAAATGTTATCATGATGACCTATCTCGAAGATATGTTCGGCATGGATATCGGGTATTTTACATGGGTGACCTATGCTTTGCCCTTTGTGCTCATCATGATTCCGTTGACCTGGCTTATGATCCAGTGGCGCTTCAAACCCACTGTTCGAGACCTTTCTCCCGCCATGGCCCACCTCAAGGAGGACATCGCCCGCATGGGCAAGTGGAACGGGCAGCAGATCTTGACGCTGATCATTTTTGTCGTTATGATCTGGTTCTGGTTCACCGAGAAGGCTTTCTTTGATCTTGGCATCTATCCGGTACGCCTCGGGATCGGCGTGGTCGCCGTTGCCGGGGGCGTTGCATACATTCTGGCCGGTGTTGTTAACTGGCGGGATTACAATGAAAAAGTGGATTGGGGGGTCGTTTGGCTCTATGCCGGCGCGATAATTTTTGGCAAGGTCCTCGATGAAACGGGAGCCGCTTATTATGTGGCGCGTTCTGCCGTAGAGGGGTTAGCCCATTTCGGCCTGGCCAGCGGGTTTCCCCTTCTTGGAATGGCCAGCGTACTGACGGCCTGCCTGACACAAATTATGGCCGACGGGCCTGCCGCTGCGGCGGTGGGACCTATCACACTCAATATGGCGGGCATTGTACATCCGGGAACCACAATACTGCCGTTCATGACCATGGTGACCGCAGCGGCCTCCAGTTTCGCCTATTGCCTTGTCATAGGGACGCCGCCCAACGCCATCGTTTATGCCAGCGGATACCTCGAGCCCAAAGATTACCTTCGCGTCGGCATCCCTCTGTGGATTATCGCCAACGTTGTGCTTCTGATGCTCGTCTCAGTCTATTGGGTGGCGCGAGGATTCAACGGTCTACCGGGATTCTAAAAGGGAGGAATCTATCGTGAACGAACCCCAGGCCATACGGGTTTTGATAGTTGATGATGAGGTCCAATTTCGCGCGAATACCGCAGCCATATTGAACAAGCGTGGACTGGATACCATGGCCGTCGGAAGCGGACTCGAGGCTGTTGAAAAGATCAAGGAGGAATCGTTCGATGTCGTCATTCTCGACGTGAAGATGCCGGGCATGGACGGAAACGAGGCTCTCCGTGAGATAAAGAAGATCAGGCCGAAACTTGCGATCATCATGCTTACCGGCCATGGCACCATGGAATCGGCGCTTGCAGGCCTCCGAGGAGGCGTCTTCGACTATCTCGCCAAGCCCTGTGACATCGATGTTCTTGAGAGGAAAGTCCGCGATGCGTACGATAAGGGAAAAGGTCTTCCGCAGATGGAACGTCGGGCACGGGACATTATGGTGTCGCTTTCCTCGTACAGCACAATCCACGTCGATTGCACGGTCGCCGAAGCAGTCGCAACGATTGCCCGGTCGTTCCAGACGATTATGACGACGGGCGCGGTGCGTGAGAGTGTGCACCGCTCCATTTTGATTCTGGATGACAATGACACGGTTATCGGGATGCTGAGTTTCACAGATCTGTTGTGGGGTTTTCAACCGACATATATGCAACTGCTCAGAAGAGACCGGCCGATGATGGCGGATTCGATTTACCTGGAGCCGTTCAACTATTCGGGGATGTTTACCGTCATGGTTCGCGATATGGGCAAGAAAAAGGTTTCCGACCTGATGTCCGAGGCTCCGCCCCTCATAGATGTCGGGGCAAATCTCATGGAAGCTGCGAGCAAACTCCTGTCCCTCAAAGTGCGCAGGTTGATGGTCATGGACGGCGACAGGACCGTCGGCGTGCTCCGGGAACAGGACCTGTTCTTCGAGATAGCAAGAATCATGGGAGAGAATGACAAGTGAGTGGAGACTCCATGATGGATTTAAGCCTGAATCTGGACCCGCGGCTAGAGAAACATCACATGGGAAATGGGCGAGTAGCGGGGAGCGCTCAGGATTCTGGAAGGTGGTACCGACCATGGAAGAGAACGAGACCATAAGAGTTTTACTTGTCGATGACGAAGATCGTTTCCGCAAAACTGCCGCGGCCACGCTCAGACGGCACGGCTTCAATGTCAAGGCCGTTGCCGATGGATGGGACGCCGTGAAAGAAATGTGGAGGGATGACTATGACGTGGTGGTTCTTGATATAAAGATGCCCGGAATGGACGGCCACAGGGCACTGCGTGAAATAAAGGTGCTCCGGCCAAACGTGCAGGTGATAATGCTTACGGGTCATGGGTCGATGGATTCTGCACTGGAGAGCTGGAGAGATGAGGCCTTTACATACCTCACAAAACCATGCGATATCGACACGCTTGCGGAGATGATCGAGTGCGCCTATGCCGTGAAGGCAAACTCGACGGATAGCAAGCCGTCGGCCGCACAATCATCGAAATATGAATCCACGGTCAGCGGCCGGCGTCGCTGGCCTTTCAGAAAGAGAGATAGCTCAAAGATGACTCGCCTGAAGGGGGGAAAATGAAGCTATGGCGCAGAAAAACAAGATCCGGGTGCTGATTGTTGATGATGAGGAGCGCTTTCGAGCCACAGCGACCGCCAATCTGCAGAAGCGAGGTTTTGAAATAACGGCTGTGGGCAGCGGGGATGAGGCGATCGAAGTCATACAAAAGGACGAAATTGATGTGGTTGTACTGGACGTGATGATGCCCGGAATGGACGGCAATGAAACCCTGCTCAAGATAAAGATGCTTAAGCCGGACCTTGAAGTGATAATGCTCACCGGGCATGGAACGATTCAATCGGCGCTCAAAGGATGGCGCGATCAGGTGTTTACCTACCTTACAAAGCCATGTGACATCGATATTCTTGCTGAAAAAATACTCAACGCTGTTGGCGGAAAAAAGGGAGTAGATGACGCTTTGTCGTATGCGGTGTGGTTGGAAAAGTCCTCTCTGAGTTGACGACTCTGGTGAAGCATCCGATATAAGCGGAAATCCTGAATTTTCAACTCAGAAATTGCCTCAGTATTCCTATCATGATTAAGTCTTGCAGGGAGGTGTTTAAAATGGAGAAACACGACCCCGCCAGAGTGCTGCTTGTGGACGATGAAGAGCGTTTCCTGAAGACGACAACTGCTGCGCTGAAGAAGAGAGGTTTTCAGGTAACAGCCGTGGCCAGCGGGCCTGAGGCGATTGAGGAAGTCAAGGGAGATGTTTTTGACGTCGTTATCCTTGATGTGAGAATGCCGGGCATGGACGGAAATGAAGCCCTTCGAGAGATTAAAACTGTCAACCCCGATATCCCGGCGATAATGCTTACCGGGTATGGATTTCCTTTGTGGGAACACAAAGGTTATCTTGGTCCGGTCTTCTATCTGGCCAAGCCCTTTGAACTGGAAGCACTTGCCGAATTGATTGACCGTGTTCAAAGAAAGAGACCGGTCGATGCCCGGTGATCAAGCCTTTAATTTCGAAAGGGCGATTAGACCGAATGCCAGGTTTATCATGCTGATCGGAGACACAACACTGGCAGGCATATCATCGGAACTGAAGAAAGCATGTTAAAAACGAAACCAGACAATATAATCAAGGTCTTGCTCGTTGATGATGAAGACCGTTTCCGAATCAACACCGCGGCCGTATTAAAGAGACGCGGATTTGGCGTAATCACTGCGGAGAGCGGATATGAGGCGGTGGAAGAAATCAGAAATGTGGATATCGACGTTGTAGTGCTCGACATAAGTATGCCCGGAATGGACGGGCACGAGACCCTGCGAAAACTTAAGAAGATTCAGCCCGACATTGAGGTGATCATGCTGACTGGATATGGGTCGCTGGACTCGGCGCTCGAAGGTTGGCATGAAGGTGTGTTTGCGTACCTGACAAAACCCTGCAGTATCGACTTTCTTATGCAAAGAATCAATGAAGCCTATGACAAAAAGACGGGCCAGGCAGGACAAGTCCGACGGGTAAAAGACATCATGGAGCCGCTTTCGGTCTTCATGAGTACCATTCGAGAGGACCAATCCGTTGCCGAGGCAATCGAAGCTATTCACGACTTATTTGACAGGACTATTGCCGCAACCAAACACAGAGAGACACTGCTACGCTCCATGTTGGTTATCGACAAATGTGACAGGATCATTGGCGTAATCAGCATGTCGGACCTCCTTCGCGGCCTGCAACCGTCCTGCCTGAGGTTACGCGATGACCGGTCTTCCACCGATTCCATATACTTGGATACGTCCGATCATCTGGCCAGTTTCCCCATAATGGTGCGTATGATGGCTTCGAAGAAAGTCCGAGATCTGATGCCTGAAAAACTTCCCACTATCGATGTGAACGCCGATCTTATTGAGGCCACGAATAGGCTTCTGTCTCTTCGCGTTCAGAGCCTGTTGGTAATGAATGGCGAGAGGCCCGTTGGCGTCATTCGTGATAAAGATCTGTTCCTTGAAATGACGCATATCATCAAGCGGAATAAGGTCAAGAACGACTGCCCATGATAAATTCCGAACTGCAATTTTTTGGTGGAGAAGGAAAAAAATCCGGCCACAACCTGCCTCCTCTGTTATCTTGGAAAATATCCGCCGCCATTTCCGTTTGTTCATGTCAGAATTTCTTACAGCATGTAAAGCCCTCTGTCAGATGCACCCTGCAGATCCTGTAGCAGCCAAATCGCCTTTCTGCGTAAACCATTAGATAGCAACGGCTTTGAGTCTTTCGTAAGACAGGCTTTATCGGCACAACTTTTGCTTAAAAGATTCTTGCTTGCTGCGGTGAATGCCTCTTTGTCAACCGTAGGCTTGAAATCAAGGCTGACCCTTACTGATCGGCCAGAGGAGGTTTGAAGAGAATGAGAGATATTCTGGCTGTTGTTCTTGCCGGGGGCGCAGGCGAAAGGTTGTACCCTCTGACAAAACATCGCACGAAACCGGCTGTTCCTTTTGGCGGAATCCGTCGCACGATTATAAGCAAGTATGTAAATATTCCACCCGGCACAATAATAGAGTATGACCACGAAGAACACAGGCATAACTACACTGTCTCCGAAAAGGGTGTTGTCGCAATCCCGAAGGAGACAAAAGTTTCTCCCAACCCACATACCTCCAGTTTGAGAATAAACAAAAGCGCTCGAGAGGCACTGGCTTCAGGATTTGGCTGAAAGAATGAATGAAGAGGTTGCCTGAAGCCTCATGGTTATGGCATAAGCTTGATTTGAAGGAGGAGGACAATGGCCGGATATGGAAAACGTTCCTTTGATCAGTGCTTGACGGCGATAGTGTCGGAACTCTCGCGGGCCGAGGAAAACTACCACGAGTGGCCCGATGATGTGGTTGAGGCCGCAAGTATTATCTCGGATAAGGCGCGGGAACTTCTGTCGGCATCGATTGACTATCGTCGCGGCTTTGACACGGATAGCAACCGGATGCTCACAGAGGCGGTAATGACGGGAGCAATGGCGCTCAGATTCTTATTGAGTATGGATAGCAGGTTGGACTATGAGATGGGGAGAATTGACTACGATTTCATTTAACATGATGTGGTCTACTAGCGCAGGCATCCAAAATGGACACTCAAAATCAAGTCAAAATCCTCCTGAAATTGCACGATCTGGAAACAGACGACAACGGCATCGGCAGTGATGAAGTTTTTCAAGAGGTTACAAAGGATATTGATCCGTCGTTTCTCAGGAACTATAGAAAAATCAGGGCGAAAAAGGGAACAGGCATTGCGATTCTGAAAGATTGTATGTGCAGTGAGTGCAGGATGATCTATCCGGACACTCACGAAATGTTGCGCCGCGATAATTGTGTTGCTATCTGCGAGTTTTGCGGCAGGTTTTTGATTATTCCTGAAAAAGGGGAATAGATGCTTTGGATTTTACCATGGAGGACTCGCCATGTGTCAATCTGCGACGGGGCTCTTGCACAGAGTGCGTGACAGGGGAGTCGATTTCAGGGGAGAATTCGACGGTATTCAGACAGTTCAGGATACCTGTGAACTGATGCCTCCGGTTGGTTGCGTCAACCATGTTATTTTTAATTTCTCTAAGATCCTCCATATCAGCGCAATAGATATCTACTATCTGCTCGAAAAGCTGATCGCAGAGCCTCGCTTCAAAAGCATCAATATCTCTATCGAAGGCCTGCCCTGCCGGCGCATGGGCAACAAGGAATGATAAGAAAAGCCGTATCCGAAAGCAAATGAAGAGACATATGTCTTTGCATCCAGAAAGGAGTATGCGACATGTTACCCGTCAAGAAGATTATCTGCCCTACGGATTTCAGCGAGCACTCTTGTGAGGCGGTCAAAGCCGCCAACGAACTCGCATCACTTTTCGTGGCGGAACTGATTCTGGTTCACATCGTTAAACCGATAGTATACCCAGCGATTGCCAGTCAGGGCATAGACTCCTATGTATCGGCATCCGTCACAGATGCCGTGGGCGAAGCTGATAGAAAAATGGATAAGATTGTCCGGGAAATAATATCTGAAGAAGTGAAACGGCGGTCGATAATTCATTGTGGAAATCCGCCGGAAGAGATTGTCAGGATTGCCTCAGACGAGAATGCGGATGTTATCGTCATGGGCACGCATGGCCTGACCGGTTGGCGCCATTTGATCTTTGGATCAACAGCGGAGAAAGTGGTTAAGCAGGCGCCTTGTGTGGTTATAACAATCCCCGCACAGCAAAGACAAATCGGGCAGGCGAAACATGTAGCATAGATGGCTTTCCCTATTGCTGGCAAATAGGATTATTCCGATATGGACGCGCACGATAGTCGTATGGAGTCTTGGTCAAGTGTGAGCGAATGTTGTCATGGGGTTATCAACACAAACGATTTCGTTCGCATGAATGCCGGCTTTGCCAGAAAGATGCCCGAAAAAGAGAATGTCGCGTTCATATCACAGTCAGGCGCGTTGTGTTCTCTTGTTGCACGGAATAGGCAATGAGGTACTGGAAATGAAACAGGAAGCAACCATCAAAGTATTGCTCGTTGATGACGAAGACCGTTTTCGGACGACTACTGCCACAACTCTCTCGAGGCGAGGCTTCCAGGTTGCAACCGCAGCCGGCGGACTGGATGCAATTTGGGAAATGGAAAGAGGCGCCTTTGATGTGATAGTCCTCGATATAAAAATGCCCGGGATGGATGGGCACAGGGTACTGCGGCAAATAAAAAAGCACAGACCGGAAGTCGCAGTGATCGTGCTGACCGGACATGTCTCAATGGACTCCGCATTCGAGGCCTTGCGTGATGATGCTTTCTCATACTTGAGCAAGCCCTGCGATATCGAGCTTCTCGCCAACAGAATTCGCGACGCGCATACGAGGAAGAGGACCCTGACAGAGTAACGTGAACTTGCTGTATCACCCTGCGCATTCTGGCGATTTTTTTGGCGTTTGAAGCCCGACCCGCAAAGTGTCGCTCAGGAGCCAAAGTCTTCTGGTTCTGGACAGAGGGGAGGCTGTCGGCGTTACCCACGACAGCGACCTTTTTCTGGAGATGGCGGACCTTATACGAAAGGAACAGATCAGTGTTGAATCTTCGTAATGAAACGCGAAGCCGCTTCTATGGTCCCGACTTCTTTATTGTCAGCATTCCTTGCATGGTGTAAAGCGAACTGTCAGAACCTTTCTTAAATCAATTTCCCCCTTCACCAACCCATCTTGTAAGTGGCTGTTTTTTATTGAGATAGGACTTCCGGTCAATTCACGTATATCGGCACGGCAATTGCAGTATATGTA
>CAYZZY010000019.1:0-9825 GCA_964482745.1 uncultured bacterium | reverse complement strand
TCTCACACACTGTCTTTTGCTCTTTACAATGATTGCATCGAGTCATCTATTCTCATGGTGACTTGCTATTTTTACTCTCATTTTGATGAAGATAATGAAATCCAAATGAATGGCAATGTGGCAGCGGGGAGAAAACGCGCAAGGCCAGGGTGGACAGAATAATCAGTCATCCCAGGGCCGTTTTCGATCAGGATATCGAGTGAGCCACGTCGCTTGCCCACGAGCGCATATATGTGCAGGCAAACCGTCTCGAAGAAAGGAGAGTCGGTCATGAGCAAAAGGAAAAACATCCAGGTGTTGATCGTTGACGATGAAGAGCGCTTTCGCACAACCGCTTCAGCCAATCTGCGGAAACGCGGCTTCGAAGTTTCGGCCGTTTGCGGAGGCGCCGAAGCGCTACAGGAAATTCGAAAAAAGGAATTTGATGTTGTCGTGCTTGACGTCAAAATGCCCGGCATGGATGGGCATGAGGCCTTGTCAAAAATGAAGATCCTGAGACCCGGGCTCGAGGTGATCATGCTGACGGGCCACGGGACCGTCCGGTCGGCCCTCGAGGGCTATCGTGATCATGTGTATGCGTATCTGACGAAACCCTGCGATATAGATATTCTCAGCGAGAAGATAACCGCCGCCGCGGGCAAGAAGAGAGGCATCGACGATTTTCTGTGGCACTCGGTATCGAACGCCCCGGGACCGATCGGCTGAAAGATTGAACCAGTCTTCCGCCATAAGGAGAAGATCGATGGATGAAGACAAGACTATAAATGTGCTGATTGTCGATGATGAAGATCGTTTCCGCAAAACCGCCGCGGCCACGCTCAGAAGGCATGGCTTCAATGTCAAGGCCGTTGCCGGTGGATGGGACGCTATGGCAGAAGTGTGGAGAGATGACTATGATGTGGTTGTTCTCGACATAAAGATGCCCGAGATGGACGGCCACACGGCGCTGCGCGAAATAAAGGGGCTCAGGCCCGAGGTGCAGGTGATAATGCTCACAGGTCATGAATCGATGGATTCTGTGCTGGAGAGCTGGAGAGATGAGGCCTTTACATACCTGACAAAACCATGCGATATCGATACGCTTGCGGAGATGATCGAGCGCGCCTATGCCGTGAAGGCAAACTCGACGGATAGCGAGCCGCCGGCCGCACAATCATCGAAATATGAATCCAAAGCCAGCCGGCGGCGCTGGCCTTTCAGAAAAAGCGAAAGCAATCCCTAAGTATGAGAACGGATGGATATCGGAAGGGACAAAGGAAATGAACAAGAACAAAATAATAAAAATTCTGCTCGTTGATGATGAAGATCGTTTCCGAACCACGATGGTCGCTACCCTTGAAAGACGAGGTTTTAGCGTAAGGGCAGTTGCCAGCGGTTCCAAAGCCATTGAGGAGATACAGAAGAATAACATCGATGTTGTGGTTCTCGACGTAAAAATGCCGGGAATGGATGGACACCAGACGCTGCGCGAGATAAAGAGGCTCAAGCCGGAGGTCGAGGTGATCATGCTTACAGCATACCCGTCCATTGATTCCTCGTTTGAGGTCTTGCACAACAATGTTTTCGCATATTTGTGCAAACCCTGCGATGTCGACCTTCTTGTCAACAGGATACGCGAAGCCATGGGCTGGAAGGAACTGCGGGCAGAACCGTAAGAGCTAGTCCGAAGGCAGTTCTATGATATTTCATCAGGGCTTTGTTGTGCTGTCGTTGTCAGGATTCTTTGCATCCTGTAAAAGCTTTCGTCGCCATTTCGAAAAAGCTCGCATTCGACCTTTTCCCTCTGATTTATAAGCCCCTGCAATGCAAGTAGCTACGAATATGCCTCGTGCACTCATTTTCCGGCATGACAATTGCCATGGTAGAAGATAAGACCTGAAGCGAATGATGAAATCACTTGGGGAGAATACTCGGAGCGAACCCGTGAAAATGAAAGACGTTCTTGCGGTTGTTCTGGCAGGCGGCGCCGGCACAAGATTATATCCATTGACCAGGGATCGCGCAAAGCCGGCCGTGCCCTTTGGCGGAATCTATCGACTGATTGATTTTACTTTGAGCAATGCCGTGAATTCGGAGATCCGCAGAATATTTGTTCTCTCTCAGTACAAGTCCGATTCATTAAGCAGACACATTCAATCTGGCTGGAATATCTTCAATCCGGCATTTGATGAATTCATTTCGCTTCTTCCTCCTCAACAGAGAATCAATGAGGAATGGTACACCGGCACAGCGTCGGCCATTTACCAGAACCTTTACTCCATCAAGAGGATCAATCCCAAATATGTCCTGATCCTTTCGGCGGACCACGTATACAAAATGGATTATTCAAAGATGCTGCAGTTCCATGAAGGCCACGGCGCCGGATTGACAATTAGTGCGATCGACGTTCCCCTTGATGAAGTTCATCGTTTTGGGATATTGCAGGTCAACGATCAATGTCGAATAACCAGCTTCGTAGAAAAACCTAATGCCTTGAGCAGCGCGTTCTTTAACGGCAGTCAGACAATGGCGTCGATGGGCATTTACATTTTTGATACCGAAGTCCTGATTGATGCTCTCGAGCAGGACGCAAAAAGAAACACGGAACATGATTTCGGGAAAAACATCATTCCCGCAATGCTTTGTTCCCACCGCGTCTGCGCCTATCCATTCAGGGACGAGAACAGAAAAGCAATCCGGTATTGGAGAGATGTAGGTACCATAGATTCGTACTGGGAAGCCAACATGGACCTTGTGTCGGTCGATCCTGCATTCAACCTTTACGATACTGACTGGCCGATTCGAACACACCATGCTCAATATCCTCCCGCCAGAACGGTCTCGACCGGACACGACGGCAAACGCGCGGGCATCGTGCTCGATTCGATCATTTCCAACGGCTGCATCATTCGCGGTGGCAGAGTGCAGAACTCCGTGCTCTCCCCAGGCGTCATGGTAAATGAATGCTCCGAAGTCCGTGAATCAGTCCTTATGGACGGGGTCCGTATCGGACGGCACGCTCAGGTCCGACGGGCAATTATCAGCAAAAATGTGGTTATACCGCCAGGGACAGTCATAGGTTGCGACTTGGATGAGGATAGAAGGCGATTCAGGGTTTCGGAAAAAGGCGTCGTGGTGATTCCAAAAGGGACGGTTTTGCAACCCGTTCGCCTGAATGCAATACAACAAGAAAAATACATACGACCCAAGGAACTGGCCACGGCATCAGCCTGAAGAATCATATGCATGGCAAATCTAAAGTCTGCCGGTGAAGTCAAGGACCAATGTGAGGAGGAAATATCGATGGCGCACTACGGAAAACATTGCTTTGACCATTGTCTTGTTGCAGTTGTATCTGAACTTGTAAGGAACGAGGAGATTCACCCGGACTGGCCGGACGATGCGGCTTGCGCCGCAAGAATCGTATTGAAAAAGGCCCAGGGGCTTGTCAAGGCGGCAGCCAACGGCAGCCGGGGATCGATGGATGACAGCAGCGAAATCATGGAGCAAGCGGTTCAGGCCGGAGCGATGGCGCTTAGGTTCTTGCTGAACATCAAAAATTCCGGCATATACGAGCTGCAGATGCCCGAGTTACAGGAATGTCTCTCCATTGACCTTTATGAAGGGAGATACTGATCATGAGAATTCCAACTCAAGTAAAGCTTATGATGAAACTCCATGACGTGGAAACCGGTGGAAGCGAAATGGATATTGAAGAGAATCTTCGGAGAATGGGGAAAAGAATAGATCCGTCACTGCTGACATTCTATCGCAAGTTCAGAAAACGAAAGAAGAAAGGTGTGGCAATTCTGCAAGACGGCATTTGCAGTGAATGCAGGATGATATACCCGGAGACACATGACATGCTTCGTCACGGGAATTGTCTTCGAATATGTGAGTTCTGCGGAAGAATTATTGTGGTAACAGAAGGCGCGGCTCATGATCCGATGGCAAGCAACTGAACCTTTCAAACCAATCACATTCTCACTTTCTCGAAAGAGGTGATGTAAATGCTGCCTTTTAAAAAGATACTCTGTCCGACGGACTTCAGTCAATCATCTCACGAGGCCATCAAAGCGGCAAATGAACTGGCTTTGCACTTTTCGTCCGATCTGATCGTGGCTCATGTGATTGTTCCAATTCAGGCCGCCTCAATCATAAGCGCTCCCGGGATGGCATATGTTCCGCCATGCATCGAGAACACGGAAGCGGGGGCCCAAAAACAATTGGACGTAATAGCTCGGGCAATGATATCGCCAGACGTAAAGACGCAAACCGTGATTGCCCACGGAGATGCCGCCGATGAAATCATTCGGCTTGCCGACAAACTCAATGTGGACGCTATCGTAATCGCAACGCATGGCCTGACAGGCTGGCGCCATCTTGTTTTCGGTTCGGTTGCGGAGAAAGTGGTGAGACTTGCTCCATGCGCCGTGCTCACGGTCAGGATTTCAGAAGCCCGGATGGAGCGTCGCAAGCGCACCGCGTGAAGGATTTCTGTTATTAAATGCGTTCAGGCACATTAGAAGGGGAAAAATGGTCAAGGACATTGATGCGATAATAAGCCCGCAGTCCATCGCCGTGGTCGGAGCGACGAATCGCCCGGGAAGTGTCGGGCTTGCGGTTTTTTCTAATATCTTGAACGCAGGCTACAAGGGAATCCTTTTCCCGGTGCATCCAAAAGCCCGGTCGGTCTGCGGAGTAAAGGCGTATCCCCGCATGGGTGACATTCCCGATGAAATAGACCTGGCCGTCATCGTTGTTCCCGCGGAAGCTGTTCCATCCGTTGTCGATGAAGCCGCGCGGAAGAACGTAAAGGGACTGGTTGTCATAAGCGCAGGATTCAAGGAAGTCAAGGGTCACGGCCTGGAACTTGAGGCCCGATTGCGCGAACTTGTTCAGGAACATGGCTTGCGACTGGTCGGCCCCAACTGTCTCGGGGTCATCAATACCAACGAGCAGATCCGGATGAACGCAAGCTTTGTTCGGAAAATGCCCAAGCCGGGAAATATCGCCTTCATATCGCAGTCGGGCGCCCTATGCGCGGCAGTTCTCGACTTCGCTGAGGGACAAGGCATCGGTTTCTCCAAATTTGTCAGCTTCGGCAACAAGGCCGATGTCAATGAAACAGACCTCCTGCGATATTTGAAAGATGATCCCGACACCGATGTCATTCTCATGTACCTGGAGGACATAACCGATGGACGGGAGTTTATCGAAACCGCGCGGGAAATTACATGGGGAGCCAAAAAGCCGATCCTGGCAATCAAGTCGGGCCGTACTCCGGACGGAGCGCGCGCCGCCGCCTCTCACACGGGGTCGCTTGCCGGCTCTGATCTGGCCTACGACGCCATATTCCTGCAGACTGGCATTCAGCGCGTTGAGGGCACCGAGGAACTTTTCCACTATGCCCTCGCCTTTGCGAATCAACCGATCCCAAAAGGGAATCGGATTGCAATTGTGACGAACGCCGGAGGCCCCGGCATCATGGCCACCGACTCGGCGGCACGGCACGACCTTGTTCTTGCCTCTTTTTCGGAATCCACGCGGGAGAAGCTTAAGGAGCACCTTCCCCCGACTGCCTCAATCCAGAACCCCGTGGACATAATCGGAGACGCGAATCACGAGCGATATGAGGCGGCCATACGGGACATCCTTGTTGATGACGGAGTCGACGGGGCCATCGTGATTCTGACCCCTCAGGCCATGACCGACATCATGAAAACGGCGGAGATCGTTCCCCGCGTGGCCGAAAACGTCGATAAACCGGTATTGTGCTCTTTCATGGGAGTCGTAGATGTTTCAGAAGGCGTCCGGTACCTTGAAGAGCACGGAATCCCGAACTATGCTTTTCCCGAAGCGGCGATAAGAGCGATGGCCTCAATGGAACGCTTCGGGAATCGCCTGAGGTTGGAAAAGCGCGAAATTCGGAGGGTGGCCGCCGACTATGAAACAGCGGCACAGATAATAGAAGAAAAACTCAAGGGCAGGTCTCAATATCTCATGCCTGAGAAGGAGGCCAATGAGATCCTGCAATGTTATGGTTTTCCGGTGCTGAAAAGTGTCCTCATCAGTAAATCATCCGAAGTCCAGGCGGCCGTTGAGTCAGTGGGCTTCCCGGTCGCAATGAAGATTTGTTCACCCGATATTGTTCATAAGTTTGATGCCGGTGGAGTCCGCCTGAAGATAAAAACCGTCAAAGAGGCGAAAAGCGCCTTCAAGGAGATACTCGCCAACGCTGAAAATCACTGCCCGACGGCGAATATCAATGGTATCCTCATAGAACGGATGGCCAGGGGAGGCATCGAGGTTATCCTTGGCGCCACCAGAGATCCCAAATTCGGCCCTATTTGCATGTTCGGTCTTGGAGGAACATTTGTCGAAGCCCTCCGGGACGTCACTTTTCGCCTGGCGCCCATGTGGGAAATTACCGCCGAAAGAATGATCCGTTCAATCAGGACATACAAAATACTCCAGGGAATTCGCGGGATTCCACCCTCGGATATCGACGCCATCAAGGATTGCATTCTGCGTCTCTCCCAGATGGTGAGCGACCATCCCGAGATCGCCGAATTGGACATAAATCCCCTGATAGTCTATCCTGAAGGAAAAGGATGCGTTGTGGCAGACAGCCGCATGCTCCTGAGTCGAAATGGTGATGTTGATCGCAAATAAGTCAGCCCCTCTTTCACTTGATCGAAATGCAGTGGGGGAAAAAAGAGAATGGGAACCATGCTCGTAGAAGGGCAGAGAGATTGCATTCTGAGTGTCCCGGACCAATACAAGAAGGCTGTCGCCCTTAAGGATGGGACACCCGTGATTCTCAGGCCTATCAAGCCGACGGATGACGAACTTATGCTTGAATTGTTCAACTCGCTCTCGGAGGAGACGATTCATCTACGCTTCTTTTCCTTCATGAAATCCATGCCGAAGGATTGGTTGGAGAAGTTCACCCACATAGATTATGAGAAGCAGATGGCAATCGTTGCCCTCGCGGACGAAGGCGGCAAGGAAAGAATTGTCGCTGTGGGCCGTTACAACGTCTTACCGAGCGGTCCCGATGAAGCCGAGTTCGCCATCGTTGTACAGGACGCCTATCAGAAGCGAGGCATCGGCACAGAGGTGATCCAGCACCTTGTTCTCCTGGCGAGACTTCAGGGAGTGCGCACTATTGTCGGCTATATCATGCACGACAACTACCGCATGTTTGCCCTTTTGAGGAAAAGCGGCCTGAATATTTCCGAGAAGTATTGGGAAGATGGGATTATGCGAGTGGAGATTCCAATCTAAGCACAGGTCGGCAATTATATTGAAGTGCCCGTATACAGATGCCACCAAAGACAAAGAATGCATAACGGCTGACAGCGAAAATCTCCTCACACGATTGCCAGGGCATTCCCCTGCAGAGAATGATGATGAATCGCAAACATTCGAGACTTGAGAAGCGCTTTCATCGCATAGCGCGCCATCTGACAAGATTCGATCTCCAGAAAATCGGTCGCTCCGAAGAGAAGGCCATCTCGGACAATGACATAATGGCCGACCTTGAGAAACATTCCGGATCTTCTCTCTTCATGGGATTCTATACGCGATCCGGTTTAGTTGAAGTCTTCCAAAGATACGGAATCACCAAGATCCTGAAGGACAAGGGATTCTCTGATTTGCATATGCACGTCGAAACCGATAACCCCTTCCATCACGTAGCGCAGTTATACAGCGGCGACAAGCGTGATCCGGAAAAACTCCTCATAGAGATGGTTTTACATGAAGCGGTCGTTACATCGAAACTTGATCTCGTCAAAGAGACCTACGACGTCATATTCATCGAATGGCTCTGCCTTCAAAACCCAATGGCCGAGTTCGAAACGAGAAGACCCCGACTTCCCGGCCAGGAAAAACCGGGTTTGGACATGTCGGCTGAGATCGTCGAACTCCTCATAATAATGACGGAACGCCTCGGAAAGGACGGCCTCATAAACGTGCCCCGTCATTATCATACGGCGCACAAGGGTCACGATGTGGGCTTCCGGTTTTTCGACCCGTCTACCGAGGGGATTTTTCAGGCGCTCAAGAGCGCCTGTCGCGGGCACTCCCTCGCCGAAGCAACCTGGGCTGTTGAGCTTGAATTGGTCAGGCAAACCGACAGATCAGAGCCGTTTCTATGGCCCGGGGAGGAGCAAGTTTTCGCCATTTCTGAGAAGGCAAAACGGCATTTCGCGTCTCAAGAATATGCCGAATTATCCAATAATTCGAAAGGTTCCATAAGATTTGAAGTGGATTGGGAAACACTGCAAATGCCGTCGTGAGGTCTTTACTTCTGGCGCAGGAGACATATGCAAGGCGGTATTTCGCGCTTGGACTGAATGATCGAGGCTAAGACTGGCTCGAGAAAGCATATAAAGATTATGAACATCGGCTGTACATTCTGAAGATGGATCCATTGTTTGACAATGTCCGCTCAGATCCTCGGTTTGTAGCCTTGCTCAAGAAAATCGGCCTGGACAAGTGATGGTCAAGATAAGTGGCCCAGAATAATTGTTCAAACATTCACTTTTCCCGCCGCCCCAGAGTGAAGACTTCGCCCATCCGATCGTTCAAATATCGTTCTTGGCGAGTGCATGTTTCGTTTTCAAGTCTTCACTAAGTATACTCTTCTAAATTGCCATCATTTGCAAACTCAAGGGTAAAGAATATCGCCCTTTCCGGGAGAAAACTTTCAAGCGGAATCTTCTTTAAGTCCAACGATTGCAGGATAGGACCGGCGATGAGGACTGTTCCCAGAACTGATGTAGACCCCTTTCCCTGCGTCATCACGCCTCGCCCCTGTTTCCGCAGAACGTTTGATTACGCGAATCACTATGGTGTATACTTCAAGCGTAAGCAGCTTATAAGCAGCGGGTCCCCGGAATTTCGGGATAATCGTCAATCAGGGAAGGAAAGGACGACGGGCAACCATGGGTAACGGAAGCAATCCCGCAATGGACCGTCTTGGCAAGGCAATGATCATCGTTGGGCTCGGCTTTATCTTCCTGACACCGCTTTCATTCTATATACTTCCGGCCGGGTTTCGCTGGACGCATCCCAACCCGCATCCGGCATACGAGCGCATGATTATGGCAATCTATATTTCGCTGGGTATCTGTCTCATTCTTGGATCCGGGAATCCCCTGAAAAATGCGATTATCATAGATTTCACCATCATATCCAGCGTCTTGCACGGCCTGGTGATGTTTTACGATTCTTTTGCGCAGGAGCATGAAATGACCCATCTGATGGGTGATGTTCCCCTCCTGTTTGTTCTTGCTCTTATCTTTATCAGATACCATCCGAGAAGACTGGCGAAGCGATAAATGTGTTCGCGTAAGAGGAGGTTTAGGGGATGAATCTGTATGTTGATATTACCGCAAAAATCCTGTTGGCGGTCATATGCGGCGGGTTGTTGGGACTAGAGCGCGAGCATCACAACCAGCCGGCCGGTCTGAGGACGCACATTATCCTCTGCGTCGGGGCTACGCTGATTACGCTTGTGTCAATAACAATGGCCCTGGAGATTGGAAGCCCGCCCTACAACGATCCGGGACGTGTGGCCGCGAATATCGTGGCCGGAATCGGGTTCCTCGGAGGCGGCGCGATTCTAAGAATGGGCGCGAATGTCAAGGGGCTTACCACCGCCGCCTGCTTATGGACGGTCGCGGGGATCGGTATGGCTATCGGTGTCGGATCCTATTTTGCGGCAGGGCTGGTGACGGTTATAGTTTTGCTTTCATTGCACTATCTAGCACTTTCTTCATCTGTAATACACTTGCATCAGACGGCAGACAATAGTTTTCAATTTCTGGTTTTGTC
>CAYZZY010000018.1:18985-20222 GCA_964482745.1 uncultured bacterium | reverse complement strand
CCCCCCTTTGAAAAAGGGGGGAAGGGGGGATTTCTATCCGAATAGCAGTACTTCAGTTTGCAGAAACGGACGCTATCCAAGCGGCGTTCTTGCCATGAACTCGACAATATTGTTCGCGATTTCCTCGCCCTTTTCCTCCTGGAGAAAGTGACCCGCATTTGTGATCGTGATCTCGGGCTGATCCTTGGCCGAAGGGATAAGTTCGCGCATGAGCACGTCGCCGCCGGCAGTGACCGGATCGCTGTCGGAGAACATCACGAGACAGGGCTTCGTCCACTTCGAAAATACGTCGCGCGCGCGTCTCATTGCGTCTGCGCCCGGATCCTCGGGCCGTATGGGCACGAGCAGCGGCCACACTTGCGCGCCGGTCTTGTATTTTCTGTCAGGGAACGGCGCTTCGTACGCGGCGACGAGTTCAGGCGTAAGATGGTCGGGATCGGCCATCGCCATCTGCATTATCTGGCCGATGGGCAGATCGGGCGTGTTCTCCACGTACGTGCGCCACCCCATGAATCCATCGCCGACAGGGCCCTCGCCGGTCGGCAAACCTGTGTTCATGATGACAAGTCGGGCGAAGCGGTCGGGCATCTCGCTCGCGACCCGAAGTCCGATCAGTCCTCCCCAATCCTGGCAGACCAGGGTCATATTGTTAAGGTCAAGTGCTTCAATAAAAGCTGTGAGCGTGTCCCGGTGCATCTGGAACGAGTACTCCTCCATCTCCGTGTATTTATCCGATTTGCCGAAGCCGATAAAATCGGGCACGACCGCGCGATGCTTCGGCGAAAAGATCGGGATCATCTTTCGATAGAGAAACGACCACGACGGCTCGCCGTGCAGGCACAGAACAATCTCGCCCTCGCCCTCGTCGACGTAGTGCACCCTTGCCCCATCGATCTCGACATAGTTCGGCTTGAAATCATAGTCGGGCAAATTCTCGAATCGTTCTTCAGGTGTGCGGATTAATGGCATATCGTATCTCCTTCTTCCTGCAGGCTTCAGTCGTTGAGCGGGGTTGCACCGAAATTGCTTCCTGTGTTGAAATTCGAAGCCGGAGTCCTTTCTAAAGCTATGCGCTCAGGCTCCCGAAACTATATCGCAACGAAGGTATTTGTTCAAGTTCTTTCAATAATTCCCTCTATGCTCGAGATAATAGAGCATGGCATAATCGCAACCAAGCATTGGCTCTGGGGACTATCGCCGCTTCTCCTCTTGGCCCTGAGAACTTCGCGCCTTTATG
>CAYZZY010000018.1:0-18885 GCA_964482745.1 uncultured bacterium | reverse complement strand
CTCTGGGGACTATCGCCGCTTCTCCTCTTGGCCCTGAGAACTTCGCGCCTTTATGATGATTCCATGGTAGAATACTATCAAATAATCCATGCCACAGATTCGGCTTTGAATCGAGACGGATGGATTGACTCCTGGAGGTGACATGTGAAGGTGCTTGTGACCGGCGCCACCGGTTTTCTGGGAAAGAATCTTGTAAAAAAGCTGAAGGAACGCGGCGACAGCGTGCGCTGCCTGGTTCGCAAGACCAGCAACGTTGCGCCGCTGGAAGAGATGGGAGTGGAACTGGCCGAGGGCGACATAACGCTATACGAATCGTTGCTCGATGCCGCCCGCGGCATGGATACCGTCTACCATGCCGCCGCCCTGGTGGAAGTGGGCACTGCGCCGAAAAGCGAGTTCTACCTGCTGAATGTCGAAGGCACGCGCAACATGCTGAAGGCGTGTCACATGGCCGGGGTTGGTAAGCTTGTTCACGTGAGCACGCAATCGGTCACGTTCGATTTCACCGACAGGCATTACGCAACCGAAGAGACCCCATTCCCTCTCAAATACAGGGACCACTACTCCGAGACAAAGGCGCTGGCGGAAAAGGAAGTGCTTGACGCGGCGAAAAAGGGTCGCGTAAACGCATGCGCGGTCAGGCCGACATGGGTGTGGGGGCCGGGCGACACGACGATATTGCCTGTCCTGGCAAAACTGGCGCGACGCAAGCAGTTATTCCTGATCAATGGCGGACGTGCCGAGATGTCAACCAGCTACGTGGAGAACGTGTGCGACTGCCTTATTCTTGCCGCCGAGCGCGACGAATTCTGCGGGGAGGCATTCCTGGTGACCGATGATGAGCGCATCACCGCCCGCGAGTTCATCGGGAAGCTGGCTGACGCCGCCGGATTCCAAAGACCGAAGCTTTCGATTCCGTATGGCCTTGCGTATGCGTCGGCGGCCGTCGCCGAGAAACTCCATTCGCTTTCCGGCTCGAAAAAACCTCCCCTGATGACGCGCTATGCGATAGCGCTCTCGGGCAGGACGGTCACCTATAGCTGCGAGAAGGCGAAAGACAAGCTCGGATACCGGCCGGCAATCAATATCGATGAAGGCATGCAAAGGCTTTCCGCCTGGGTCAAGGAAATTGGGGGCATCGAAGCGCTTACCGCCTGAGCCGAACGGCGTCGATTCCGGCGCAGAGGCTGCCCGGACTTCAAATGGAATTGCGACTGCAGAGAATGCGGATGTCGATGGAATGATCGGATATTGTACGGGGCAGGACACTTTGAAAGGAACTCTTATCCGATTTCAATGCGATTGCGTTCTTCCTTTGCCCTGTACAGAGCCTTGTCGGAACGGTCTATAATCGTGTCGTACGTATCCTCCTTCGGATCAAACGTTGCCATCCCACCACTTATGGTAAGGCCGGAATAAACAAAATGTTCGCTTTCCTTTTTACCGAGCTGTTTTTCAACTCCCTCTCGAACCCGCTCGCAGTAGGTCATCGCGACATCTTTGCTTGTTTCAGGAAGGATCGCCATGAATTCTTCTCCTCCCCATCGACCCACAACGTCGGTTGTTCTTGAGCAACTGAGCAGGAACCGGGCCACCGCCTGAAGCACCTTGTCGCCCTCCGGATGTCCGAGCGTATCATTAATGTTCTTGAAGTGATCTATATCGAATATTGCAAGCGAGAGGGGGCGCTGATATCTTTTGCAGCGGTCCATTTCAATCTGCAGGGCTTCTTTGCTATAGCGGCGGTTGTACAACCGGGTCAGTTCATCTTTTGCAGCAAGGTCCTTGATCTTCTCCAAAGTAAGAGAGCTTGCGACAGCCACCGAGATATAGCTTGCAAGAGAGAAACTGAATTCCAGGTCCTCCCTCGTGTACGGCTCACCGGTAAATTTGTTGCCCAGAGTCAAGAACCCCAAGGGTTTTCTTTTCACCGCAAGCGGAAGGCACAACTTCGCGTGTAAAACCCTGGCCTCTTTTCGAATTCCCTCCATCTCTTCAATGCCGGTGGGCTCTCGCACCTCTTCTGTGAGTAATATCCTGCTGTTTCTCCAGAGCCATGAGTATATCCCTTCGGTCATGGAGAACTTTATTTGGTTCAAAAACTCCTCTTCCAGTCCAATCGATGCCTTTGCAGAGAGCGTGGACCCGTCTTCCGCCAGCAGGATCAGGGCGGCATGCCTCGTCATGAAAAATTCCGAGACAATCCCGAGTATCTTTTCAACGAGTTCTTTCACAGACGCGGTCGCCACGGCCTCTGCCAGTTTTCCCAAGAGGCGTGAAGAATGGCTCGACGGGCGCTTTCCCCGCGCTTCGGTCGTTCCCGAATCTGTCGGGAGATAGGTCGTTTTGCCTCGTTTCCTCAGCAACTCTCGTTCCCGAACGAGGCCAACATATTTCCTTGTCCTTTCCAGCTTGAACATCACTTCGAATTTATCGATAGGCTTCGAAATTGTGTCATGGGCCCCGGCTCTCAGGGCGTCCATGACGGGTTCGCTGCCCGGAGACTCCGCCATTATGAGCAGAGGCACGAATTCGCTCATCTCAAAAATATCCGGCAGAAATTCGTTGATCCCCTGTCCCTGCACCTCGGCATCAACTATGACAATGTCGATGGGTTTGTCCTGGAGCGCGTCCAACATTTCCCTTACGGTGCGAGCCGCGATCAGGGTGTATGCGTCGCCAAGGGTTGCCTGCAACGTTTCTCTGGCTGTTTCGTCATCGGTAACAACGAGAATCAGAGTCCAGTCCATGGTTTGTCCATCCGCCTTTCTCCCTGCTTAAAGGTCAACTCCACTCCAGCCGGTTCTTTTCGGCATACGTCAGCAGGAACATGGCAACGAATCTGCCTGTCATATAGTATAATAATCAAAGAAAAGAAAGATAGCAATACTTTTAACATATAAGTTATCGGTTTGTCAAATGGATAAATAATCATCACCCTCTTTGTCCTTTCAGGGGCATACGCCCGAATGCAGAGTAGCCATAAGCGGCTTCGGTCTCAGGGTATTATGCAATGCTGTAACAATCACTCATGAGCCACGTGAGGCACTCTGCGGTGTCGGACATTTTTTTGAGAAAACATTTTTTCAGCATTTCGGCCTTAAAAATGATCGGCGTGGCAGGACTTTGATGAATATTTCTCTTCAACATCCACATGAATCTGCGAGAGGGCCCATGCGATTCAGGCGTCATCAATCCTCTATCTGCCGGTTTCGTTGCACTTGCAAGCTTCATTGGTAATGTGCTATTGTTAGGTGGGTTATCGAGGAGGTCATCCTATGGCGTCTGCGCCCGAGAAACAGCAGGAAGCCCGAGACGAGAAGAAAACGATGTCGGTCAATTTCGACGACAAAGCGGAACTCGGACGCTTCTGCTGGATTTTTTTGCGAAATGCGCTTAAAGATCCCGAATGGCGCACGCGGGCATCCGCCGCGTGGGGAATCGGGGTGGCCGCCGACCGTCTCGGGGACGAGGTGGCGGAGTCGGCGTTGGCGATGCTTACCGAGGTCGCGTCGGACGGGGACGGCTTTGTGCGGTTCTGGGTGATCGAAGCGCTTGGCAAACTCGGGACAGAAGAGCAGGCGCCGATTATCGAGGTCGCCCTGAACGACAAAGACGACTACGTCCGCATCAACGCGGCAAAGGCGCTGAGCCAGCTCGGACAACCCGAAGGCTCGAAGATCCTGATCGACACCCTCAAACTCACCCCCAGCGAGATCTCATCTGCGTCCGATAAAGAAGCAACCCGCAATCGCCGCATGTGGAAGCTCAAGGTGTTCGCGATAGAGTGTCTCGGTGAAATCGGCTCGCTCGCGGCAATCCCGCACATAAGAAATCTCCTGACGGAAGGAAACTGGCCGATCAGGGCAAGCAGCGCATGGGCTCTCGGCATGATCGGTGACAAGAACGCGGTGCAGTCGATTCAGGGACTCTTGCGCGACCGCCGAAAAATGGTTCGCATAAGCGCAGCCGAATCGCTGGCACGACTGGGCGAAGAAAGAGGGGCCGGGGAGCTAAAATCGTTCCTGGTGGATAAGGATAAAACCGTCAAGTACAAGGCGGCCGAGTCGCTTGCCAAACTCGGATACAGAACCGGCGTTCAGTTGCTCGCCGACGCGCTCAAAGACCCTGACGGCAGCATCGAGAACAGCGCCGTGACTGCCCTCGGGAAACTCGGGGACATATCGGTCATCGATCCCCTGGCAGAAAAGCTGGACAGCGAAAACTGGCAGATTCGGGCGGATGCGGCCGTGGCGCTCGGCAGGATCGCAAGCGATAAACCGCTGGACAAACTGCAAAAACTGCTGGAAGATCCAATCAAAAACGTCCGCGTTTGCGCCGCAGTGGCGATCCTGATGATACTCGGACGCTGACGGCCGACCCTCCATTCATTTGTGTCTGCGATGCCAGCCGTTAAACCCGCGAGAAGATTCATCCGTCATAGCACCGTTCCACCTTCTAAATGCTCCTTAATGAAGCATGAGGGACATAGGAGCACGGCGCTGTCCCCTACACGGACATAAAATAGATCACAGAATTCTGCAAAATCGATACTCATCATCCTTGCCGTATTTCCGGGACAGGACACTCGTTTGGCTGTCATGTTATCATTGACACTTCGGGGATTTTTGTGTTAAATTACTATGTGGGCCGGCTGGCGCCATTATCGATGCGTGCTATCCGGCTGAATTTGTAAAGACTTATTTTTAAAGAACTTGGAAGTCCTGCAGAAGAGGATTCATGTGATAGGTTTCACGAAATTACTGTGTGGCGTGGCCACAATCGGTGAGGCCCTCAACTACAGCCGGAGCGAAGATCCGAACGCGCCGGCGCATATGCTCCAATTCACGACCGACGACAGGCCGCTCGTCGCCTGGAATACAACACGCCGCTGTAATCTGAGATGTCTCCATTGCTATCTTGACTCCGAAGATAAAGACTACGCGGGTGAACTGACCACGGAGCAGGCAAAGGCGATGATTGACGATCTGGCCGAAATGGGTTCGCCCGTGCTCCTGTTTTCAGGCGGCGAACCGTTCCTGCGCAAAGATCTGTTCGAGCTTGGAGAATATACGATCTCGAAAGGGATCCGGGCGGTGATTTCGTCCAACGGAACGCTCATTGACGAGGAGAAGGCAAAACGGGTCGCCGAGGTGGGATTCTCATACGTCGGCATAAGCATCGACGGCGGTCCCGAGACACATGACCATTTCCGGCAGAAAAAGGGCGCGTTCGATGCGGCCATCCGCGGTATCGAAAACTGTAAGCGCGCCGGTTTGAAAGCCGGAGTCCGGCTTACGATAAACCAGCATAACTATAGGGATCTGGAAAAGGTTCTTGATATTGTCGAGAAGCACGAGATACCGCGTTTCTGCATGTACCATCTTGTGTATTCGGGACGCGGCCGAGATCTCGCCGACCAGGATCTCACGCCCGAGCAGGCGCGCAAAGTCGCGGAAAGACTCATCGAGAAGGCCTATGACTGGCACAGGCGAGGCGTCGAAACCGAGATTTTGACTACCGACAACCACGCCGACGGCGTCATGATCGAGAAGCATATCCGCAGTAAGGATCCGGATCGGGCGCATGAAATAACCGAACTCCAAAAACTTCATGGCGGTTGCTCGGCAGGCAGGAAATTCGCCAACGTAGACTGGGTCGGCAATGTGCATGCCTGCCAGTTCTGGAACCATGTGACGCTCGGAAACGTAAAGGAGCGCAAGTTCTCCGAGATATGGACCGATGAAAGCAATGAGTTTCTCCAGAAGTTAAAGCACCTGCACAAGCATATTAAGGGCGAACGTTGCGGTATCTGCAAATACAAGACCATTTGCGGCGGCTGCCGGATCAGGGCCGAAGCCCTGACCGGTGACATATGGGGAGACGATCCCGCCTGCTACCTCACCGACGAGGAAATAAGAAGTTGATCTGCGCGGGGCGGGCCAATCCTGACAACACCTCCAGTGACACACTATCGGGGAATATGCGATCCGATTCCTGGGATCGCCTGACGAGAATCTTTTTTAAACCGGGGAAAATCAGATGAGATATCCGATCTATCGCCCGCGAAGACTCAGAGCAAACGAAAACCTCAGACGTCTCATCCGTGAGACCACCCTCTCGGTGGATGACCTCATAATGCCACTGTTCGTGCGACCCGGTAAACGGGTGCGTAAGAAGATCTCCTCGATGCCGGGCAATTTTCAGCTTTCGGTCGATGAGGTCGTAAAAGAGGCCAAGAAGGCAGCGGACCTCGGCGTTCCCGCGATCATTCTGTTCGGGATCCCGGAAAAAAAGGACGCGGTCGGGAGCGAGGGCTGCAAAAAAAACAATATCGTTGCCAAAGCGGTGAAGGCCATCAAGAACAAGGTTTCCGACCTTGTCGTTATCACCGATGTCTGCCTGTGCGAATACACCGACCACGGTCACTGCGGGGTGGTAAAAAGGAAAAAGAAGGGCGAGGATTTCACAATCGATAACGACGCCACTCTCGAACTTCTGGTCAAGATGGCGCTTTCTCACGTCGAGGCGGGCGCCGACATGGTGGCCCCGAGCGATATGATGGATGGCCGTATCGGCGCCATCCGTTCCGCTTTGGACAATTGCGGGTTCGACCAGATCCCAATTATGGCCTACGCCGCAAAATATGCGTCGGCCTTTTACGGCCCGTTCCGGGAGGCGGCGGAATCGCCGCCGCAGTTTGGCGACCGGCGCTCGTACCAGATGGATCCTCCTAACAGCGATGAGGCCATTCGAGAGGTCGGCTTGGACATCGAAGAGGGCGCGGACATCGTAATGGTCAAACCGGCCCTCCCCTATCTCGATATAATCTGGCGGGTAAAGCAGGAATACGGTTATCCCGTCGCGGCTTACAACGTCAGTGGCGAGTTCTCGCTTGTCAAGGCTGCAGCCGCCCGAGACTGGGTGGACGAACAGAAAACCGCCCTGGAAATGCTCATGAGCATTAAGCGCGCCGGGGCCGACATGATATTGACGTATTATGCCATGGATGCGGCAAAATGGCTGGCATGAGGCCGATCTCTGCATCGTCTGGGCATGGAGAAATCATTAGAGGACTATGGAAACTGCCGCAAAACATAAGGCCGAAGCGAAGCATGGCGCCGGCCATAAAGGCAAGCCCGATGAATTAAGGCTGGTCGCGTGGGAAATAACCCGTTCGTGCAACCTCTCGTGCATTCATTGTCGGGCGTCGGCCGGACGAGGCCCCTATCCCGATGAACTCACCACTGAAGAATGCAAAAAGGTGCTTGACGAAATAGCCTCTTTCAGCAGCCCGATTATCATCTTCACCGGCGGCGAGCCGCTTCTCAGGCCTGACATTTTTCAGATCGTGGGCCACGGCCGGAATCTCGGCCTTAACATGGCGATGGCGGTAAACGGGCTCCTTCTCGACGACGAGACGGCCAACAAAATAGTCAGGCACGGTATCCAGCGCATCAGCATAAGCCTCGACGGCGCCACCGCCGAAACGCACGACGCATTCCGTAACGTTCCGGGCGCTTTCGAAGGCGCCCTGCGGGGAATCGAGGCCGCGAAAAGGGCGGGGCTGCCGTTCCAGATCAATACGACCATCACAAAAATCAATCTCGATGAGATACCCGACATTCTGACAATGGCGGTCGAACTGGGCGCCGTCGCGCATCACATCTTTCTTCTTGTTCCAACCGGGCGCGGAAAGGAACTCGAGGAACAAGAGATTACGCCCGGGCAATACGAGCGCACGCTCAACTGGTTCTACGATCAGCGCGAAAAGGTTCCGATTCAGTTAAAGGCCACGTGCGCTCCCCACTATTATCGCATCCTGCGACAGCGGGCGGCCGAAGAGGGCAAAGAAGTCAGTTTCGAGACTCACGGAATGGATGCGGTCACACGGGGCTGCCTGGGCGGCACGGCATTCTGCTTCATCTCGCACGTCGGCCAGCTCTCGCCGTGCGGATATCTCGAACTCGATTGCGGCAACGTTCGCAAGGAAGGATTCCGCAGGGCGTGGGAGGAGTCGGAGATTTTCAAAGAATTGCGTGACTTCTCGAAATACGGCGGCAAGTGCGGAAGCTGTCGTTACCTGAAAGTCTGCGGCGGATGCCGGGCGCGAGCGTACGCGCGGACCGGCGATTACATGGCCGAAGAACCTTATTGCATTTATAGCGGCCACGATTAATCGGCCGATAAATGCCGATCGGCCGGTAAGCCCGAGCCCCGCATTCGGCGCTCGCTTTGAAATGGCGGCATGAACTCTTCCGCGAAGGGCGAAGACGTCGTAGTTTCCATTATATAATCATACAGGGAATTTTTCCTTCTCTTCCCGGGAGATCCAATGGCGAAAATCGAAAGCCTCGAACAGGAGGTTCTTGGGCTCATCCAGCAGGATTTTCCTATAACGTCTCACCCGTATGAAGAGTTGGCCCGCCGCTTGGACTCCACTGAAGATGAAGTGTTCAGCGCCGTGCAGAGCCTTTGTGAGAAAGGGATTATACGGCGGCTCGGTGGCAGCTTCGATTCACGGAAAGCCGGCTACAAGAGCACCCTCGTCGCCCTGAGCGTGCCGCAGGACCGACTTGAGAAAGTTGTCGAAATTGTGAACAGCTATCCCAGCGTCACCCACAATTATGAGAGAGAGGAGAAGTTCAACGTCTGGTTCACACTTATCGCTGAATCCGAAGAGGAGATGGCGCGGATCATCGACGAGATCAGCGCCAGGGTTGGCATACCGGCTTTGAATTTCCCGGCGTCACACATATTCAAGATAAAAGTGGACTTCAATTTCGGAGACAACGACGAATGAGCCTCGACGCGCTGGACCGCGAAATCATAAACGCTCTGTCGGGCGACATATCGGGAAGCAGGGAGCCTTACAGGGAAATCGCCGAGCGCCTGGGCATAGCCGAAAACGAATTGCTTGCCAGAATTCGAGGATACGAAAAAACGCGGATGCTCCGCCGGATGGGCGCCATGATCGCCCACCGCGTAGCGGGGGTGGACGCCAATGGCATGATCGTGTGGGACGTGCCCGATGATCGGATCGAAGAGATCGGCGCCATGCTGGCATCGGCGCCTGAGGTGACCCACTGCTACGCCCGCCCTCGCCATCCTGAGTGGCCTTACACGCTTTACACAATGGTCCATGGACGAACCCGCGATGAATGCAGGCGCGTTGCCGACCGGCTGTCGGCAGAGACCGGCGTCAAACAGTATAAAGTGGTTTTCAGCACTCGTGAATTCAAGAAGGTCAGTCCACGCTACTTCGTGAAATGAGGATCTGAAATGAGCCGAGACAGAGCGAAATCAGAGAAACTGTGGAAACAGGCGCAAAAGTACATGCCGGGAGGCGTCAACAGCCCGGTGCGCGCATTCAAAGGCGTTGGCGGCTCACCCATTTTCGTGGAGCGAGGCAAGGGTTCCAAAATATGGGATGCTGACGGCAACCAGTACATCGATTACGTATGTTCATGGGGGCCGCTGATACTGGGCCACGCCCACAGGGAAGTGGTCGCGCGCTTGAAGAAAGTCGTTTCGAACGGCACCAGTTTCGGCATCCCGACCGAAAAGGAATCGGAACTGGCGCGAATGATCATTCGAGCTGTGCCATCCATCGAACAGGTGCGCCTTGTGAATTCCGGGACCGAAGCCGTTATGAGCGCAATCCGGCTGGCACGAGGGTACACGAATCGTTCCATCATTATCAAATTCGAGGGATGTTATCATGGACACGCCGACGGGCTGCTGGTAAAGGCAGGCTCGGGAGCGACCACCCTGGGTATACCTACCAGCCCGGGCGTTCCGCCCGAGTATGCAAGCTGCACGATGACGCTGCCTTACAACGACGCCGACGCCGTGGCGGCTGCCTGCAGGAAGCATGGAAAGCGCGTGGCCGCCATTATCGTGGAACCGGTCGCCGGAAACATGGGCGTCGTGCCGCCCGCGAAAGGATTCCTTGCTTCTCTTCGAGAAATAAGCGCAAAATACGGAATTGTCCTCATTTTCGATGAGATCATCACCGGCTTCCGCGTCGCATACGGCGGCGCGCAGGCCAGATACAAAATCAAGCCGGACCTCACCACACTCGGAAAAATCATCGGAGGCGGCCTTCCCGTCGGCGCATACGGGGGCAAAGCCGAGATTATGGGATGTATGGCGCCGGCCGGCCCCGTCTACCAGGCAGGGACGCTTTCGGGCAATCCGCTTGCGGTCGAAGCCGGATTGACAACACTTGACGTCCTTTCGCGCCCCGGCACATACAAAAAACTCGAAAAACTGGCATCGACGCTGGGCAAAGGCCTCGCCCGTGCAGCGGAGGCGGCAGGTGTCCCGACATTCCATACCCGGGTAGGCTCGATGCTGTGCATGTTCTTCTCTGACTCTCCCATAGCCAATTATGAAGAGGCGCTTAAGTGCGACACCGGGAGATACGGCAGGTATTTCCACGCGATGTTGGATCGCGGCATCAACCTTGCCCCTTCTCAATTTGAAGCATGCCTCCCCTCGTTGGCACATACGGAGATGGATATAAAGAAGACGATCGCCGCGGCCGAGCAATCTCTCCGCGACATCGGTTGAGCGCAACTCGATCAAGGCTTTCTTTTCTTGCGGGTTTCGGCTATACTTTCCCTTTGAAGCGCGGTCGCCGATTCACCGCCGGTTGTCAACATATAGCCCCGAAGGGAAACAAGGGTAAATGACAAATTCCTCAGGGTGCCTGTTGCAGAAGAAAGCGAGCTTTTCTGATGCCTCCTGTTCCGGTGGAAGAAATAAGGCTGATAGTCCACGTCGGCCTGATGTTGCTCGTGGGACTATTGGCCGGCGGGATCGCCGCCCGGATCAAGATTCCGAGAGTATCCGGCTATCTCATCGCAGGATTGCTACTCGGTCCGTCCCTGACGGGGATGATCGGTAACCAGGAACTTCGCAGCTTTGACCTTATCGCCCAGATCGCACTGGGCTTGATAATGTTCAACATCGGAGGGCGGTTCAAGGCCCGCCATGTGAGGCGCTTCATCGGGAAACTCCTCACCGTGGCGGTCTTTGAAATGGGACTGACCTGGGCGCTCGTTGGTGGGGCTGTCTGGGCCTTGAGCCGTAACGGCGTTCTGGCGCTTGCGGTGGGCTTCATTGCCATGGCCACTGCCCCCGCCACTACCCTTGTTGTAGTAAAGGAATATGAGTCCGAAGGGCCGCTCACCAGCAACCTGATCGCGCTCGTAGGGATTAACAACTTTTTTTGCCTGATCCTGTTTCCGATTCTTCTGATAGCCTTAAACGGCGGGAGCGGAGGGGGCGGTTTTGCTCTCCTGGAAGTCGGCAAGTCGCTCTTGTTGGGCGTGGGGCTCGGCCTGGGACTGAGCTTCATGGAAGAGCGCGCGAATACGCCGCAGCAGCAGATTGTGCTTGGCTTTTGCGCCATCGCGCTGGTGGTTGGACTCGCATATGCATGGGGCGGTTCGGGGCCGCTCTCGGCGCTGGTGATGGGCATGACAAAGATCAACTCATCCCCGCGCGGGCTGGTTCTGTTTGACCGCATCGATTCCGGGGCCTATCCCCTGTACGTGCTGTTTTTTGTGATTGCAGGCGCGAACCTTCATCTGACAACGCTGTTGGAAGCGGGCTCCCTGGGATTGGCCTATATAGTGGCACGGGCGATCGCAAAAATCGTGGGGGCCGCGCTCGGGGCGCGGGTTGCAGGCCTCTCGGTTGAACTCAGGCGCTATCTGGGGCCGGCAATGATCTCGCATGCGGGCGTCGCGATAGGGCTCGCGATGGCGGTCGGCCAACTCGACTCGCCGGGCGCAAAACTTGCGCAGGCGGTCGTTCTCGGCTCGATCGTCGTCTATGAAATACTCGGCCCGATTGCGGTCAGATGGTCTCTCGTGCAGAGCGGTGAAGTAAAGATGGTCTCTTTGCTGCCCCATCTGCCGGGTCAGTCCAGCATCGACAATCTGGAAAAGGTCGCAAGCCAGATCAGGCGATCGCTGGGGCTCCGGGTCAGAAGGCCCGGGCAAAAGGATCAACCGGTTACGGCAAAACATGTGATGAGGAGTAATGTCGAAACGGTTCCCGACAGCACGCGTTTCAATGAACTATTGAAGATAATCTCTCATGCGCGCTACGACCTGATGCCGGTTGTTGACAGAAAGGGCGACTACATAGGCAATATCTCGCTCCCCCGAATTCGAGATGTTATTTTTGACCAGGCGCTTGCAGACCTGGTGATTGCGCGCGATCTGCTCGATTTCGAATCCGCGTATGTGGGCCCCGATGAAGAACTGGAGAAAATTCTGCAAAAATTTCACAATATCGAGAATGAAGTCGGGCATCTGCCCGTTATTGTCGAAGGCGAGAACCCGAGGGTCATCGGAATGATTCGCCAGCGCGACGTAGTTGATGTCTATAGACGCATCAGATCTGAAGAGGATAAATCAAACCGCTCGAAATGAGCACTATTATGAACCAGGTATGAAGGTGGTGACTTTCAGATGAAACTCTCAGAGTTCCTCCGCCCGGAACTGATCAAAGTGGGGCTGGAGGCAAAAGATAAGTGGGACGCGATTACTCAGTTAGTCGAAATGATGGTGGCCGCGAATGAACTGAAACCGGAACATAGAGAAGACATCATCGAGGTCGTATTTGACAGAGAGCGCTCCATGAGCACAGGCATGGAGCGCGGCATCGCAATCCCTCACGCCAATTCCTCCCTGATCAATGAGGCTGTGGGAGCGCTTGGAATTTCGAAATCGGGAATTTCTTTTGAATCACTGGACGGAAAACCCGCACAGATAATAATCCTGCTTGTCATTCCAAAGGACAAATTTCAGCAACATGTGAGAACATTGGCTGGAATAGCCCGGCTGCTCAATCACGAACAGATGACAGACGCTCTCCGGGCAGTTTCTGATCCGCAAGAAGCAATGAAAATAATAAAGACAGAGGAAGACAAGGACTTATTCTATACATGAAACATGGTTCTTTCCTACGGGTGCCTTGCCGCCTCCCCACTGGCTTCAGCGTGTCGGGACGATTGACCTCTTCCGCTTCTTATTTCAAAGAGCCGAGATTCCCGCGCTTCACGAAGACCGCATATATCCCATCTCCGGAGAGCAATGATGAATCCCACGATAGAAGCCCTGCTGCGACGTGACGGCATTCTTCTCACATGGGAACTGCGGGCGACGTGGCTGCTCATCGCGTTGTACTTTCTTTCGTCGTTTTTCTATCTGAGATGGTTGTTTTCACCCGAAAGCAATTTTGGCCGGCGCGGTTCGCGATTCTTTTACGCGGCAGTCGCATTGCACACGGCCATAATCCTGCTTCGTGCGATAGGTGAAGCGCGCCTGCCTTGCCAGACCCCATATGATAGCTTGCTGTGGCTCGGATGTTCGTCATCATTCGCTTACATAATTGTGGAGAAAAGGTCCAAGGGCATCTTCGCCGCCGGCTTCCTCGTCTCCGCGGTGACTGCCATTGCATGTCTTTGTGCCGTTCTGCGACATGATCCGACTTTTGTGTCGCTGTCTCCTCTCTATCGAAACCTTTGGTTTACATTGCATAGCGCATCAACGCATACATCATATGGGCTCTTTGTCGTGGCCTTCTCCGTCGAGTTCGGTTATGTGGCTCTCGCCGAATTGCTTCCTTCTGAAAAGCTCCTGCGCTTTGAGATGAAACCTGATTCAATGGCGCGATTCCACCGTCTTGTCCACCAACTGGTCCTTTTCGGATTCCCATTGCTCACTTTCGGCGTTCTTTCGCGCGCGCTGTGGGCTGAGCGCATATGGGATCAGTACTTATCGTGGGGTCCGGAAGGGATCCTGCCGGTGATCGCCTGGACGCTTTATGCTCTATACCTGCATTCGATGACCATGGCGCCATGGCGGGGCGGCCGGGCCTCGGCGCTGAACATGCTGGGATTCGCCTGCATATTGATGACATTGACCGGCATGAACTGGATGAGAGGCCTGGCCGGAATTCCCGTTTTTTCAAGCTGGCGAACGTTTTAGCGCTGTTCGCGCTCGCCGACGCCAGGACCGGAATTGTGATGGAAACTGCAACGGACAAACAGAACCATGCGCAGGGTCGGTTTTATCATGCTGCGACCTCTGTGAAGACCACCATGGCATTGCTGGCGGTGTTCGCGTTCCTGTTTTTTCTGGCAGCCCTTTTTCCTCAAAGTCCCGATCCCAACAGACTGAAGCGATACAGTGAGGCAGGAGGCGGATTCGTCGCGCTTGTCGGTTCGCTTGATCTCCTTGGTTTGTTCCGATCATGGTATTTCACCCTCGTGGCTGCCCTTTTTATGTTTCACCTGGCCCTGTGTTGTGCTCACAGACTGAGCTTACTCCCCAGGCGTCACACCTCGCGCATGTTTACGCGCGACGACCTCCTGCAACACGGCCTTTCATTATCCGTGGCATGTCCAACGGGAATCGCAGATCTTGACGTTGAGCGGATCCTTGGGCGGCTGGGCCTCAGACGACTAAAATACTATTCAGAAGATGCGCACGCGAAGAGAATTGTCTGTGAACGAGGACTTCCGTTCAGGTGGCTGTCATGGTCCTTTCACGTGCTCGTTCTCATCGTTGTCGGAGGATTCTTTTTCTCACACCAGTTTGCATCAGAGGACAAACTCACTATCTCAAAAGGCGAAAGAAAAACTTTCGAACTGAGGCCGCAAACAACAATGAGCCGGAGCGTATCCAGCTTATTCGGGCACCCGGAGAAAGCGAAACCACGACAGATCGAGATAGAACTCGAAAACTTTCAGATCGGATACGCGCAGGAACCGGCACTCCAGTATCCGGACGGGCCGGCAGGGCGTTTCCTCGCGGCATGGGGATTGGGAGGAAAGGCCATGCGCTACAGGATGACAGATGATTCTTTCTATTCCCGGAATTGGCACAGCGTTCTGGGGATATACAAAGACGGCCGTCATGTCTTAAGCGAGAACGTGGCGGCGAACGCACCGATCCGATATGCGGGGATCACATTCTATCAACTCGGGTACAGGCATACATTCGACCTGAATATCGGTGAGGAAACGCTTCATGACATACTTGCCGAAGAACCATTTAGGATTCCTCAGATGGAGGGGGAGTTTGTCGTGAAAACTCCGCGCATCGGATCGCTTCTCACCTACGACGGCGTCGAAGAACAATTGGAGCCCTCGGCAATCATTCAGTATCGCCCCCCCGCCGGGCAAGGAGAACTCAAATGGAACACAGTCGGAAAGATGATAGTAGGCCGTCCGGTTGAGGTGATGCATGCAAAAATGGTCTTGAACAATGTCAGGCAGAGCAGCGTCCTCGCTTGCCGGCATACTCCCGGCAGGCCATTGATTGGGATAATAGGAGCGCTCGTTGCGGTGCTGATGGTTCTTCGAATATGTCTGCCATGGTACCAGGTGCACTGCCATGCCGACGGTTCCAGCGGCCGAACCCTGGTCACCTCCAGCATCAAAATGGTCGGTCTGTTCGCGCGGCCTGAGCGTCTGGCCGAGGTTCTACGTGACGCCTTTCTCAAGTAGCGCCCACAATCCACCCCATGTGTAATATGTTATTCGTCGATTGGTCTGAAGCCGGCATTCATCAGGCCATGCCGGACACAGGGCAAAATCTCCGAGCATCGAGACATGAGCTGAGTGAGAGTTCCTGTTTGCATTCAATCATATCAACCGCCGGCACATCACGAAACCGCTCATCGAACTTGAAAACCAACGCCCGTATGATATATCATAAGCGGCGAACATCCGGATCTTGCCTTCAAGAAGTGCGGACTTCGCTCAAACCTCCAGCATGCCGCTCCGCCGGAATGAAAGGAGCAACACGGTGAATCAAAACATCTTCCGCGAATACGATATTCGGGGAGTCGCCGATCAGGATCTTACCGACGATGTGGTTGAATGCATTGGAAAAGCATTTGGCACGTATGCCCAGAGCTTTGGCAAAAAGAATGTCGTGCTCAGTCGAGATTGCCGGCTGAGTTCGCCCCGCCTGCATAAAGCTCTGCGTGACGCCATGTTGTCGACCGGCCTGAATGTCGTTGACATCGGTATCTGTCCCACACCTGTGTTCTATTTCTCGCTGTACCATCTTGAAAAGGACGGTGGCATCCAGATCACCGGCAGTCACAATCCCCCGGATCAGAACGGCTTCAAGGTCTGCGTCGGAAAAGGGACGATATTCGGGGCAGAAATACAGAAGCTGAGAGAATTATGCGAAAGGGGACGATTTGCCGAAGGTCAGGGCAACTTCGATGATTGCGAGATGATCCCCGCATACCAGAAGTATATTGCCGAAAACATTAAAATAGAAAGGCCCTTGAGAGTAATCGCCGATGCAGGGAACGGCACAGCCGGCCCCGTGGCGCCCGCGCTCATGCGGACTCTCGGCTGTGAGGTCGAGGAAATGTATTGCGAGATGGACGGGAGTTTCCCGAATCACCACCCCGACCCCACGATGCCCAAAGAAATCGAGGAGATCGTCGCTCGCATGAAGGGTGGCGGATACGACTGTGGGATCGCCTACGACGGCGATGCCGATCGTATCGGGATTATTGACGACAAGGGGAATATCCTCTGGGGCGATCAGCTCCTTATCCTGTTCGCGCGTGAGATTTTGGAGCGGAAACCCGGCTCGGTGGTGATATCAGAGGTAAAAAGCTCCAAAACGCTTTACGACGACATTGCCAGACACGGCGGAAAGCCTATCATGTGGAAGACAGGACATTCCCTCATCAAAGAGAAAATGCGCGAGACAAAGGCTGAGGTGGCCGGCGAGATGAGCGGACACATCTTTTTTGCCGATAGATATTTTGGTTTTGATGACGCCATTTACGCCTCATGCCGGTTGCTTGAGATCCTTTCGAGATCGCAAAAACCTCTGAGCGAAATGCTTTCGGATGTGCCAAAGATGTATTCGACTCCCGAGATCCGGATGGAATGCCCGGAGGATATCAAATTCAAAGCGGTCGAAGAACTGACCGGCTATTTTAAGACCCGCAACTATGACGTGGTCGATGTCGACGGCGCGCGCATCACGTTCGATGACGGTTGGGGACTCGTTCGTGCCTCGAACACCCAGCCGGCACTCGTGCTCAGATTCGAGGCCATGAGCGAGCAGCGGCGTGACGAGATCAGGCAACTGATAGAGCGTGAACTCAAGAACGTCCTGGAAAGGCTCCGGTAAAACAGGGCTGTTGTATCCGACCGGATAGACTTGCGAAGACTGTGTCCAGGTATGACCATCTTATTTATGACCAAAGCAGAGCCCGGCGGCACGGGAACGCAATACTGCGAAAGGAGAAGACATGTTTAAGACTCGTATAACCGAAATGCTCGGCATAGAGTATCCTATCATTCAGGGGGGAATGCAATGGCTGAGCATGGCTGAGCTTGTGGCGGCGGTTTCCGAGGCGGGCGGTCTTGGCCTCATGACGGCGGCCTCATTTCCGGACCCATCCGAGCTTCGCGATGAGATTCAGAAGGCGCGCTCGCTCACTCAGAAGCCTATCGGCGTCAATATTTCGATGCTGCCCGCCCTTATGGAGGGTGACATCACAAAAAGATATGTCGAAGTCGTCGTGGACGAGAAGATTCCCGTAGTCGAAACATCAGGCCGCAGCCCGGAAGCACTGGTGCCGGCTCTCAAAGAGGGTGGAGTGAAAATCATTCATAAGGTTCCGGCCGTGCGGTTTGCGCGAAAAGCCGAATCGGTCGGCGCTGACGCAGTGACAATCGTGGGTTTCGAGTGCGGAGGGCATCCGGGGATGGACGATGTGACGTCCATGATCTTGATTCCGCGAGCGGCTGAAAACCTCGACATCCCGGTGATTGCGGGGGGGGGAATCGCGGATGCACGCGGCTTTATGGCGGCTCTTGCTCTGGGAGCCGAAGGTGTTGTCATGGGCACTCGCTTCCTGGCGACCAAAGAATGCCCCGCGCACGCCAACTTCAAGGAGTGGCTCGTGGAGGCCCAGGAAACCGATACCATGATGATTGAGCGCTCGATCCGCAATGCTGTCCGAGTGATGAGAAACGAGACAGCGGAAAAAGTGCTCGAGCTGGAAGAGAAGGGCGCTACGCTTGATGAGTTGATCGTCTACATCAGCGGGAAGCTTGGCAAAGAGGCGTGGATGGGCGGAGACCTGGACGGCGCCACGATAGCCTGCGGGCAAAATGTCGGACTGATACACGAGATTAAAACAGTAAAAGAGGTTATTGACGATATTGTCAATGGGGCCCGTGAGATAGCGGCTCGATTGAACGGAATCGTGCAGTAAAAAATAAGGTTACTCGCAACGATCGGATCCTCAACTCAGCCTGTGCTTGGATATGAATGGCCGAAGGAAAAATGTGACTCGTCTATATCCGCTGGTACTCGAACCGATTTTCAAATACCGCATATGGGGCGGTCGACGGCTGGAAAAGATGCTGGAGAAAAGGCTTCCACCCGACGAACCGATCGGCGAGTCATGGGAGGCGTCTTGCCGAGGAGACGACAATAACGTCATCCGAAACGGTGAGCTGGCCGGTGACACGCTGGCCGATGTTTTCGAAACCCACAGGGAGGCGCTGATAGGTCCTTCACTGGCTGGTGAACCGAATTTTCCGCTCCTGAACAAATTCATCGACGCGAACGAGCTGCTTTCCGTCCAGGTACATCCCAATGATAAGGGCGCCGCTGAAATCGATGGCGCCGAGGCCAAGACCGAGGCGCAGGCCATCGCCGATCGGGCCAAGCGGGATATCGCATTGGCCCGGGACGACGCGGTCAAGCAATTGCACGACGAGGTGATCGTGCTGGCCGCATCCGTCGCCGGCAAGATGATCCGTCGCGAAGTCGACGCGGACGAGCACAAATCGTTGCTGGACGAGTCGCT
>CAYZZY010000017.1:0-20236 GCA_964482745.1 uncultured bacterium | reverse complement strand
AATCCCATCGTCACAAGGATGACACCGACGGCGGGGTAAAAAACATAATCCCTGTTGCCGAAGGAACGATGAATAATTCCAAGCACGCCCTGCAAAGCCGCCAATGCAAAGAAGAACCAATGGATTTCAGGGAGGTACACCTTCGTGCCGACATAGATGAATGAGACCATGGCCACATAGAGCACGAGATTCGTCGGCCCGAGGATTCGGCCTGTAGTCACCTGCAAGGATGAAAATGCGTCCTCGGCCCTTCTGCATTTCCTCCGCCACCAGATGAGATCGGACGCCTGGAAAATAAGATAATACGAGGAGAGGAACGCGAGGTTGATCCAGAACGCGCGCTCCGGAGTCGTCTCGACATGCTCGACGCTGATCCAGAGCGCATGAGTGAAATACGCCGCAGCGACCGCGAAGATGGACAGCGGCAGCCAATCATGCCGGAGGAACAACAGGACCGCGGTCGCCGAAAGGAAAACGATGACGACAAGCGAGAACGCGTCGGCATCCCCGGCGGCAACGAACGCGGAGACATGTCCAAGAAATATTGCGAGACCGGCCGTCGGCTGAGATTTCCATCGCTCCGACATTGCCAGAATCACAAAGACGCCGACCAGCATCCACGCAAGCGTGCCAGCCATTGGGAGACAGCGCATCGGCGGGATAAAGTACGAGGAAAAGGAAACAAAAAACGCCAGCGAGAGCGCCCCCGCCATGACCGGTCGCGCGAAGTTCTGCAACTTGCGCTCAAACATCTTGCCGACCGCAAAGAGAATCAGGGTGCCGGCATACGCCAGGGCGACTTTGGCGCCGGGGCCAAGTTTCGGTGCGATCAGTCGTGCAAAATAGGCAATCCCGATAGCCAGCAGAAACAGTCCGATGTAGAGAGCCCACACCTGACCGACACGCGCCTCGAATCCGAGTTTCGCTTCCGCGGGTTCCGGCTGCATATCCTCAGGAGGGCTTACAGCGGGAGTCGCTTCTCCCGCAATGTCCCCAACTTCATGGTCTGCGATCCCTGAAACATCAGTCTCTCTCGCGACGCTCATGGTCGGCAGCGGAGGTGGAGACAATGGTCGCATCCATTCCGGCTCGACAGCAGACGGCGGAATTACGTGGCTCTCCGGCTCGGGTTCTTCGCCGGTTTCAGCCGTTTCGGGGACTTTGGCCTCCTCCGCGGATTCTGCGGCCGGCGCCTTTTCCAGTTGCGAGGCCAACCGCGAAATCTTGCGGTTCAGATCATCGACCCAGAAGGTGAGATTCTTAATGCGGCGATTGAGAGCAAAGAGCCAGATCAATGCGACAAAGGTGAGAATCGTGAGAAGCAACGCCCCCATCCGTCAGTTCCTTATTTAAGACTGAACAACTGTCCGGAAGCTGAGTGGCTGCGAAAGCATGTGATTCGAAATTCGGATGCGCCGTTATAGACTACCAGAATTTTATTGGAAGTGATTTCATTATACAGAAAAATTCTCAGGCCTGCAAGGTTCAGCAGATTTGGGAAAAAGGTTGACCATTGGGGCATCGATATGTATTATAAATCGTCGGCAACTGAAGCTTGCATTGGCGCTCGCTCCGGCAAAACCGAGCCGAGTTTCCATTCGTCTTAGACCCGGAATAAAAACCATGCAAATGAAACCAGGACGGAAGGTTCCTTTTCGACTGACTGAGCGCGAGCGAGATCTCATCAAAAACGAAGCATTGGCTCCCCTGGAAATCACGGAAAAAATGCGGCTCGCGATCATTGATGGTGATAGTTTGATCTGTCACCTGACCCTTGAGGATCTGGAGGATCTCGCAGAATACGTTGCCGGCGCTGCGAACCATGCTGAGGATGAAGTCCTCGAAAATGAACTGGACGCGCTCTGTGGCAGAATCGAAAGACTTCTCTCCGCTTACGCCGGCGGTGAGGAAAAGGAAGGCCCTGCACCTGACGCGCCACCCTCCGAATTGCCGCCGAATTTGGAGGATTTCATTCGGGAGACTCTCAGAGACAAGGATTTCCCCGATCCGGAAAGCATGATCGCGTATCTGTCCGAGGTAAGAGAGACCTGGAACCGGCAGCCCATGGATGACATGGGAGGTCTGTCTCCCACGCAGACAAGATATCTGCTCGACAGCGACTGGAAGGATGAACGCGGCGCCATTTCGCTCAATGCCGGACTGACCCTGGATGAACTGAAGGGTTGCAGAATTCTCCTGAACAGCCGTATCTTCCTCGCGGAGGTCCTTGAAGCCGACGGGGTCAAGACCACGGTCGCCGGGAACCTCACGAGGAAATTCGTGGAACATCTTATTGACGCAATGCATTGGCCTCCGGGAGAAGTGGAAAGCCATCGGAGGGTCAGCAAGGTGATGAACGAGGCGGATTTCGGGTCGCTCCATGTGCTCCGGATTGTCCTCGAACTGGGTCGCCTGGTGCGACGAATAAAGGGAACCTTCCAGGTTACGAAGAAAGGCAAATCCTTGCTGGCGGAGGGAAAAGCGGGGCAGCTTTATTCCTTGATCTTCAGGACATATTTCAGAGAATTCAATCTTGCATATCAGCACTACCTGCCACTCTTTCCCGGATTGCAGCACACCATCGCGTATTCCTTCTATATGCTCTCAAAATATGGAGATAGCTGGAAGGAACCCGAAGCCCTGGCGTCGCTGGTGGTCCTGCCGGCGGTAAAGGCACAGGTTCTCGAGTCAAAATTTTTCACGGCGCTTCCATGGTTGGTGCGCAGTCGTATCCTCGATCCACTGGAATCTTTTGGCTTGCTGGAAGAGCGGGACCTTCCGCCACGCGACAAATTCACCAGACGTTTTGAAACACGGAAGACAAAGATATTCGACGAATTCATCCGGTTCAATCTATAAAGCAATTGAGAAGCCTCTTTCAAAGGCAGGCAACCGCTTGTCAACAGGTCCAAAGGAGTCAAACGATGGAAGAAAGCAATCCCATTCTCCACGCCGCAATCATGGAAGTGGTGGACAACCAGCTTCGGGACCTGGAGCCTCCTGAAACGAAGCAGGCTTATGACAGGCTCCTTGCCGAAGGCATTTCGGTCGAGGAGGTAAGACGCCTGCTTGGATGCGTCGTCGCATCCGAAATATTTGAAATACTGAAGTATGATAAACCCTTCGATCTGGGAAGATACATAACAGCATTATCCGAATTGCCCGCACTCCCGTTTGATGAGTAGGAAATTCTCATTCGGCTCCGGGCATTTGCCGCCGCCCCGGCCGGCTCTCATGAGGAAAGGTACATGCGAAAACCTTTGTGGATCGAGATTGTATTCGAATTCGTTGCAGGCTCATATGTGGTTGCGGCGGTAGTGCTCGGCTGGAGGCAACCTGAACTGCTGAGTATTCTACTCGCGGCGGGGCTTTGTATTCAGTTCTGGTTCTGGCGGGACAAGGCCGACATAGCGGCCATGATCGCCGCGGCCCTTCTCGGCGGTCCGGCGGAAATAGCCTGTGTCAACCTGGGCATCTGGACATATGACGCGCCCGGGCTTGTCTTTGGGATTCCTTTCTGGATACCGCTGGTATGGGCCTACCTGCTCTGCTTCTTCCGCAGGGTCTCGTTCACCATCCATTCAATATTATTATGGATGCTGCCGGACGGTCAGACGCGTGTCAGAAAAGCCCTTTTTGGAACGCTCGGCGGCATAATATTAGCTTACTATATCTATACCGCCGCTGTCATAAGAAGAATTATCGCGCTGGCGTACACCTCATTCATGATTCCCACCGTCATCTTCTGGCATGGTGAGAAGGATATCCTCATCTTTCTTTTTGGCGCAACATGCGGCACGTTTGGCGAATTTATCTGTACACGCCTCGGTTTCTGGGAATATCATTATCCATTCTTTGAACCACTCGGCATGCCAATCTCCCTGCCTCTCGCCTGGGGACTGAGTTCGGTTGTCATCGGAAGGATCGCCGGCGCCTGGGAGGTGCGTGCAGCCGATCCGGAGACGCCAAGTCCCTGACCTTCTGCCACGGTAAAACTTCCAAACTGCGGTACACCCGCAACCAAAGGTTGGCTCTGGGTACAGTCCCTATTCTACGAATCCAAAAAGCGGGATTCCGTAAATAGGGACAGTCCCCGTCGCCCCGCACACGGATTATTACGGACAATCATAAAAAGCAAAACATCTTTATTCGCAGATTCACGCGGTTATTGAAATCCTTCTCGGTGATCTTTGTGGCGAAAAATAATGCGGCATGATCAAGCGGAGGAAGGCCGAAGCAGGAGCAGCAAAAAGCTCCCGATGTTCAGCGCCGATGCGATAATGCAGGCATAAGGGATACCGAGCACAGGGATGAGCAGCGCAGTCGTCAGCAATGCGCCAAGGCAGGACCCCAGGAGATCGATGCCATAGATCAGACCCGCGGCCCGGGCGACGCCGGGCTTTTCCGCCAGCCACAGCGCGTTGCCCAGCGGAAACTGGAGCCCGCCTACGAATCCTGCGAAAAAGGCAAGCACGGGGAAAGCGATGTCGGCCTGGAGCGCATAGGCGAGTGCGCTCGATTGAGAGACCTTTGCGCGGGAGAATAAGATGAGTGTACCGAGCATGAGCAGCGGGTACAGACATACAATCGCCTGAACGAGAAGAAAAGCGCCTCGACTCGCCGCGCCCCGCGAGAGAGAGCGTCGTATAATGCTCCCACCGGCCGCCAGCCCAACCATAAACGCCATGAGGATTATTGCGAGCTTGTAGTATACGTAGCCGTGAATCGCCTGAAATCCGAGCAGGGCGACGACCTCAATCGTTATCTCGGCAAAGCCGGTTGTCCCGACGGCAACAAGAATCGATTTCTGCCCCCAGGCGATTGGAGCCAGCCGCTGAACAAAAAGGGTGATGATAAATATGCCCGCAATGGCGGTAAAAATCCAATACGGGCGCACGCGCGAAAAGGACACAAGAATCTTTCCGGAGGCATCCTTGAACTGCTTGCTCCACAGCACCGCATCATAGTAGTAGCATACCGGAGCCAGGTCGGTGTTGATTCTGGCCTCGGCGGCAGCCAGCGCCGAAGCGAGCCTTTCCTTGCGCTCGTCCGTAAGCCGATATGGCAGGTAGTATTCTCTTACGAAGAGCAGTTCTTCTTTAATGCCGCGCTCCTCCAGACGACCGATCAGGACGGCGCTGTCAAGTGTAAGGGCGTCGGCCTTTTTGGATGCCACAAAAACATTGGACTCGCCCGGCACAACCTTGACATCAGGGAACACCTGCCGCAGGGTCCTGTCCAGACACCCCAGAAACTGCTGCAACTCAGGTGAAATATAGTTTTCAGCGGAGCCCACGCGGAACGAGAGTATACCATCGGACGACAATCGTTCCCGGCATTCCTTAAAAAATTCCACGGTGTAGAATCGATTTATCAAGGCAGTGTATGGATCGGGGAGATCTACGATTATGGCGTCGTAGGGCTTGCCTCCCTTCTTGACAAACAGCCGCCCGTCCACCGTATGCACGCGCACCCTCGGATCCTCAAGCGCTCCCGTGATGTCGGGAGGAAAGAATTTTCTCGCCATTTCAATGACAAGCGGATCGAGTTCGAGATAGTCCACGCTTTTGACGGGATGCTTGAGCACTTCGCTCAATGACCCGCTTACGCCGCCGCCGATGAGCAGCACTCGTTCAGGAAGTTGATGTTCAAGCAGCGCGAAGTGGACCGCTTCCTCGGCAGAAAATCTATCCGGATAGGAGAACATCAGCAGACCGTTCTCGTAAAGCGATTTCTGTTCCTTATCCTCAACGAAGGCGATATTTCCATATATCGAATCTGCCGAATGCACGACCTTGAGGTCCTGCCAGAGCCACGCCAGGCTCATTTCCCGCAGCCGCGTTGCTCCCCCGAAGAAAGCCACGCTCGCGACAGCAACCGTCAGGATCGAAACAATGATGGCCGCAGGCCGCAGCCGCCTCTCAAGGGTGAGCATCGCCGCGCATGCGCTCAGATTGATGAGAAGCAAGGCACATACGATTTCAGAAGGATTGAATACGCGCAGAAGGACCCATGCGAAGACAATCCCTCCGACCGCAGCCCCCAGCGCCTCGAAGACGTATACGGAAGCTATCGAGTCGGCGGCATCTTCTTCGGTACTCCAGACGTGGCAGAAAAGGTCGAACAACAATCCGAGCAGCAGGCACATCGGGGCGAGCACGAGGAAGGAAGAGATTATGATCGCGGTATACCCGACGATTTCACCGGCGGAGGTTCTGCGGAGCAACAACGGAAGCGCCCTGACTCCCATCAGCGAGCCAACACTTGCCACTCCGAGCAGAAACTGAAGGACGGAAAGAACGGAAACACGACGGAACAAATCGAATCGCGGCGCAATCATTGCCGCCAGCAGGCTCCCCGCCCCCACCCAGAACAGCCAACTGCCGAGCATTATTCCGAGCGAAAGCTCGTTGCCGTAGAAGACCACAATCAGCTCGCGCATGAGCACGATCTGGCCCACCATCGAGGTGAAACCCAGCGCGGCGAACAAATGAAGAGGTTTTTTCATTGTTTCCCGATCGATCCGTTGTCGGTCTCCGTATTACTCGGGTGAGAATCGGGCGCAGTATTGCGCCCCTGCTTAACAAAGTCGGAATGCATTATTGTAGTGGCGGTTCGCGAACCGTCACTACAAAAACAGCGCTGCATAGCCGCAACGAACAGATCTGGGTAGGTCAAGGATTTTTGTCCAGGGAGCAGTCAAGGCGCCGGGGACAGTCCCAAATCTATCCCGCCTTTGGCGGTACTTCGGGTTCTTGGAGTCGCCTCAGTGAAAGGGCGGTCCGGCGCCTATAGTTCAGGCTCGGGAAGCCGCTCCGAGTTTGCCTCGAACGCTGACGCGGCCTGAAGCACGGTCGCTTCGTCAAAGGCTCTGCCGACGAGTTGGAGTCCTATCGGCAGGCCTTCCTTGCTGAGCCCGCACGGGATCGAAATCGCAGGCAAGCCGGTCAGATTTGACGGGCAAGGGAATCGGAGCTGCGCCATTCCTATATCGGTTTCCATGCCCCCGATCGATGCGGTTGTTGCCCCTATGGGCGGCGCAGGAATCGCAGAGCCCGGAAGGGCGAATAGGTCGATCTTCTTGAACGCCTCCGCAAATTCCTTCTGAATAATCGTGCGCAGCCGCTGTGCCTTGAGATAGTGGACGGCCGTAAAAGCGGAACCGGCATCCAGAAGGGCACGCACGTCGTCGCCGTAATCGGCGCCGCGGTCCCTAAGATTATCCTCGTGGTAGGCCGCCCCCTCGGTGGTGATGAGGATCGACTCTATGACCGCCGTGAGTTCGATATTCGGCAGACTGACCTCGACAATGCGGGCCCCGAGTTTTTCGAGCAGCTTCAATGCCTTTTTCACGGAATCCACGACCTGGTCGTCAGCTCCACCGAAGCAGAAAGAGGAATTGATCCCTATCTTGAGTTTTTTCACGCCCTCGTTGAGCGTTCTGGTAAAACTCGGCACTTTTTCGTTGGCGCTTGATGGGTCCTTTGGATCGAATCCTGCCATCGCAGAGAGCATGATAGCCGCGTCGCGTACGCACTTCGTTATCGGGCCGACGTGATCGAGGGACCATGAGAGCGGGACAATCCCGTGAAGGCTCACGCGCCCGTAGGTAGGCTTCAGGCCGACCGTTCCGCAGTGGGCGGACGGCGTACGGATGGAGCCGCCCGTATCGCTTCCGGTGGATGCTATGCACATACCGGCCGCGACGGCCGCGGCCGATCCCCCGCTTGAACCGCCGGGAATATGATCGGTGTTATAAGGATTGCGGGTGCCTCCGAAGTGAGGATTTTGCGTCGTGCCTCCAAAGGCAAATTCATGCAGATTCGTCTTACCGATTATGATGGCGCCAGCCGCCCGCAACTTCGCAACCGAAGTCGCATCGGCATCGGGAATCCAGTCTTTCAATATTTTCGAGCCGGCAGTAGTGAGCAATCCCCTGGTCTGATATAAGTCCTTCAAAGAAACGGGAATCCCATGGAGGGGGCCCAGATACTCACCTTTCGCTATCTGCTTCTGTGCGGTCCGCGCCGCCTTCAAGGCCCCCTCTTCGTCAACGGTGATATAAGCGTTGAGTTTGGGGTCGAGTTCCTCAATTCGCTGCAGTACGGAGCGGACAAGTTCGACGGGAGAAATCTTTCGGGCTTTAATTTTTGGGGCAAGTTCCGATATGGTCATCCTGAAGAGTTCGTTCGCCATCCATATTACTCCTTTACCGGTTTAAACGTGACCGCAGGCAAGGTCTCCGAATAGCCTTCCGGTTGCAGCATGTTCATCATTGAAATGAGCCCGCCAAAAAGGTCGATCATCCCGGCTGCCTGCTCCGAAAGTTCCTGGTTCGCCATCACCTTGAGCTGCCTTCGCAGGGTTTCGGGTGTGAGCGTCGCGTCGATCTCCGACTGCATATGCTGGTTCTCCTTCGATAAGTTGTTGTCTTTGCTTGGTTATGGCCATTCCGCTAGCGAGCGGAGGGTTTGTTCAGCACCTCGTTCAGGGGGGCGCTCGTTTGCGCATTCGACCGGATGAGGCTGTACTCTTTCTCAAGGACAGCAAGCGCCTCGCCGTGAGTGAGGTTGGGGTTTTTCTTGCAGAACTCCTTCATTGTTTTGTGGATCTCCCGGGATAGCTGCAAGAATCTGCGGCGATTTGCTATCTTGCGCCGCTTGTATTCCACCTGTGTTTCGTTCCAGAGGTCAATCACCATATAAGAAAGCAGCTTCAGGGCTTGGGGGGGCATTTCGCAGAGCGCGTTCGTGAGCTCTTCGCAGACTTCCTCGCCGTAATTCTCTTCGACATTCAGGAAATAGATCGCCTCTTGCGCTATGTCACGCTTGCAGGTGTAATGCCTGAACTGGCTCTTGACGCCGCTCTGAGAGGGAAGTCCGACATCGTGGGTCCATGTATAGCGGACCTCTATCGACCCGTCCCTGCGCTCCTTCACGTCGAACTCAATCTGGTGCATTATGCAATGCCTCCTTTGTTCCCATTTTTTCCGCCGTGCCCGCGCCTCCTGGCGAGATCGCTAATTGCTGAGCCGAATCCTGTGACGCCAGTATGGGGCAATGTACGGCTTGCCAATAATTCCCGCGGGCACAGGCTCTGCCAGCAAATTGGCGGCTGTGTTGGCCACGGTAACCTCAATTGAATTCTCGCCCTGAACCAGCAGATTGGTGAGATCCAGGACGTACGGTCGCCAAAGGATAACTCCGGCGGGTTTGTCATTTATTTTCACTTCGGCAGCGGCTCCTATGCGGTCAAACTTCAAAAAAAGCTGTTGGGCCAGATAACTTGTCGGCACCTCAAAAGATGATTTGTAGGTGAGAGATCCGATATAGTCAGGCAGCCCAATCTGTGACCAGGGCAGCGTAGGCACGCGATATTTCTGCTCAACGATCCGGCCGGATTTCACCCAGAAAGTCCCGGCGAGACAAACAGGTTCGATCCCGTGCACGCTCGGGAAGAGGGAATCGAAAGAAGGCTGACGCCATTCTATGCGCAGGCGGTTTTTGCCTTTCCTGGCATATTGGGCGATAGGAACCGCAACATTCGAAACGTCCCATATAAAGGCCGGCTCGGCGCCTTGATCGATATTGGCGCCGTTGAGCTGCATCGAGATGGGTCCGCCTTCGAGATTCTCATACACGAGCGCGAGATCATCCGGGATATGATCCGCGTGAAAAACGGCGCTCATTGCGTATGTGCTGCCGGCAGGCGGATAGTCATACCCCATTCCAAACCCGATATGGGCGGCTATCCTGAGCAGCAATTCCGCTTCCTCATATTGTTCCAATCGCTTCCGATTGATGCCAAGCAGCTTACACCATCTGTCGCCTGTGTCCGCCATCGCATCCAGCGGCTCATACATGGTCGTCCGCGCCTTAAGCTTTCCCAGGGATTTTCTGAGCGCGCGCCCCAGCGCAAGCGCTCCTCCTGTCGCCGCTATCAACATACGGGCACGGGCGCCCAGCAGGGGCTCATCGGAAGGATTCCATTTTGAGGCATCGTCTCCCGCAAGAATCTCGATCTCCCACTTGTCAAGCAGCATGATGTTTCTAAGCGGATAATCTATCTCCCACCTTTCAGGCAGAAAAATGGGAGGGAGAGCCTGCTCGACGTTGCGCGTGTAGCGCTTGCCGGCACGACTGAGCAGAACTCCGAGCGCGCTCGTATAGCCCTCGGCAAATTCGGGTGTGACAAATGTCAGGTTAAGATTTGTCGAATCCACGCGATCAACAGGTGGCTCTTCAGTAAACACATAGAAAAGCGCCTGGTTGGGATGGAACCGGGCACTGATATGCGAATACTCAAGTCCATCCTTGTAAGCGAGAACATTCTTTATCGCGCCGCTCTCGGGATCCCACACTTGCGGCCGCCCTTTACAGCGGAACGCCAGTTCCGCCGTCCCCTCATCCTCGCTGAGGTTTGCAATGAAATAAACATTGGCACCCTCAACCACCCTATGCAAGTATATCATGTTCCTTGCCAGAGCGCCCGTTACAATCAAATCAGACCTGATTTGCCCTCTGGTATTCTCGCCTATCCAATTGAGATCGGACCTGAGATCCTTTCCCAGACGGCGATGCGAGACGCTGGCATTCTTCTCATTATCCAGGAGCGCGCTTACCCGTTGGGATATGTTCTCTCCGTATTCGTCATACTCCGGCATCTCGTATCCGAAGGCAATGACCGGACCTCCCGCCGCAGCGAATTGTTCAGCAGTCTCGAGCAGTTTTCGCGATATGACCGGGGCCATAGGGAAAAGGAGTACCGAATATTTTTCGCCTCCCACCACAAGTCGGTCCTCTTCAATCTCGACCGCCCCTGATTCGAGGACCTCGTCGAAAAGGTAATCGAAGTCAAGTTGATTCCGCAGCAGGGTTTCGGTGACGGCCTCGATAAAGTCGGCCAGCCTGTCGCTCCTCTTCTCGAGGTCGAACCCTGCCCAGAGGCTCTTCATCGGAAATGCAAAGAGCACATCGGCGACATGAACGCCCTGCGAATTGAGGAAGCTCAGCCTCGCGATGTAGTCGGAGAATCTGTCATAGAACCGCCACCATGGCTGTGGCGGAAAATGCGAGGACGGGAAATCGCGTTTCCGAAGTCCGCGAAGCGACATGTATGACGCATGCGGGCACACGAAATTTACGCCCCCGGCCTGTGCCCAGTTGAGCACCGCCTTGAGCTTTTCCGGGGGAGTCGCCCAGCCGTTCCCTCCCCATATCTCGCAAAGCGTGCGCCCGGCGCCGCTGTGATGCGCGGTGCTGCTGAGGGCCTTCGGATTGAAGTTGGGATGCACCATCGCGCCACCCCGTTTCTCATATCCGTGCTTGTCAGAGAGCACGTCGGTCCCCGGCATATCCATCCGGCTGAGGGGTGCATAGAAGCTCAGGTTGGTTGAAGGCAGGCGACCGATATCATCTTCTTCGCCCAGGTGGCCCGTAAAGATGAGGCCGCGTTCGGAAGCCCATTCGGAGATTTTCGCAAAATAAGACTGCACATACAGGTCGCGGGCGAGTTCGAAGTAGTTTGTCCTGTTGCGGATATGCTCCGAGAGCGAGATTCCCGCGAACCTGCCCGCCAGGCTGGGCATACTGCGGCGCACATCACGGCCAAATCGCTTGCGAAATTGGTCGGGCAGACAATGGGTGTAAGGAAGAGCGCTGTAGTTCTGGGGTTCATCGGTGAAGATGCCGACGAGCGGAGAGCCATAATACTCTTTAAGATGCCGGTCGTACTCGAAGTGCGTGAGCTTCATGAACTCATCGACAGCCTCGGGATTCAGCACATCCAGATATCCCGTTTCGCCCTTTGCCCATGACGCACAATGGGTCGAATACATATGAACCCTGACCTCTTTCAGGAAGAAGAGGAGAGCATTAGCACCCCTGAAGGCATCGGTCGCGCCATTTTCAACTTCTTCTGTTTTGTCGGAAATATCGTTGCGACTGACCGCAAAGGCAGCGATAAGTTTCCCGGGAAGCTCTATTAGCGATCGCGGCAGCCTGGAAGCGGTACGCAGCCTGTAATCGAGTCCTACCTGCTTGAATTCGGGATGTTCCCGCAACAGTCTGCCGCCAACAGGCCCGCTGGGCCAGTTGTATTCATCATAAATCCAGCCCTGCATCTGAAGCCGTTTGAGCGTTTCACATATGAAACGTAATTTTCCCCAGAACGCTTCAGAAAGATACTCCACCTCCATGCCTGTGCGCGGATGGATAATCACGCCGGCAATGCCTTTGGATTTCATCTCCTCCAGGGCATAGCGCAGGCGTTCCTCGTCGAGTTCGTCATTCAGAAACCAGAAAGGCGTGGGGCCGAATTCGGCCGGAGGATGCACAAAACGTTCTCTTAGTGTTTCGATTTTCATGGTAGAAACAAGGCTTGCGTGCGGGCCCGTTCCGCTTCTATCGGTATTGGGCCGCCGAAAAGCTATGATAACACAGAGATATTCTGGATGCAAGTTTGAGAACCCGGGTTTTCGGGCTTCATTATGAACGGACCGCGGGCGTTTCACGGAGGATTCAAATGGGCTTGACACTCCAAAAATTAAGGTGCTAATATGCATGCACTCATGGTGGTGGAAAAAACGGAGACGCAGCGAGGCACAGCGCGACCAAAGATTGGCTCTGGGGACCGTCGCCACACACAGCGTGCAATCGTTTGAGTTACAGAAGATACTGTTTGAACATCACTGCAGAAATGCAGGAAGCTGAAGAAGAGTAGCGCTATGAACATCAGCAAAACCATCGACACGATCATCGAATTACGCGGCCATGGAGAAGCGTCCGAGATGCGGCTTGCCGCGTACCTGAAGGAAACCCTCTGGGGCATGAACGCGCATGTCGAGATTCATCCGCTTTCTTATTCGGTTCAGTCAAATGCATTTGTGGGTGGGGCCGTATTTCTTCTCTCGATACTCTTCCTGGTCGGCGTTCTGAAGAGGTGGCATCGGACGGCATTCCTCTCGGCGCTCGCATTAGCGCTGGTTCTCATGCTGGAACTGTCCTTTGATGTCCATATCGTGAGCTGGCCAATACAGAGGAAGTCCGAAACCATCGTGGTTCATTTTCCGGTTCAGGATGCGGTCCGCAGGGTGATTGTGGGAACACACACAGGGGCGGCCCCTCGCGAAGGATTCGCGCCAGCACTGCCCGGCCGTTTTGAGGAGACGGTTTTTACCTTTTTGCTGCCGATGACTCTCGTGATCGGCTTGTTGGGGATATGGCAGCTTGCGATGAATTTTGGTAAACTTGATTTTGAGGATGGCCGTACGATCATGCTGGTCATGGGGATGGTGTGCGCGATATATTATGCGACCCTGTTCGGATTATGGATAAAGGAAGGGGCTGCTGCCCGGGGAGTGAAGCCGGATCCGGAGAGCAACGCGGGATCGATAGCCGTGCTGGCGGCTCTCAGCGAGGATCTGTCGAAAAAATATCCTCGGCTTCAGAACACATGGGTAACGGTCGCCTTTTTCGCAGGCGGTCCCGACGCAAGGGGAGCGAGAGCCTTCGCTAAAACTCTTGGGAAGAAGCAAAACCAGACCCTGCCCACCTACTTCATCGGATGCGAGGAAATCGGCAGGGGCGGCGCCCACGGATACCTGGCGCCCTGGGATCGTGGAGTGAACCCACTCTATGGCGACCGTGAATTGGTCCGCACCCTCAATCGTGCGGCGTTATCCTCGACAGGGCGACAACTGGAGGTTATCCCTGCGGATGAAGCGGATATGAAACGATTCGTTGATTTCGGCTATCCTTCGATCGTTCTTTCAACGCTGCCACCGGATGCCGGATTCGAGCGAAGCGGCCGACAGAGGCAAACCCGGACAAATAGAGGACAGCTCCTGCTCAGCCTGCAATTAATCGAACGAACGCTGTCGGAGTTTGAACAACCAGGATTTCGTTGATCACATGAGAGATCCCATAGTGGAGGATAGCAAAATGAAACATTCGGCAAGATTGATCGTTTTTCTTCTGCCCCTGTTAGTGATTGCAAACGCTTGCTCCACAACCGGGATAAATATGCGCCAGTTCAATCTTATCTCGTCGGAAGAGGAGGTCAGCCTCGGCAAGAATCTCGCGGTCGAGGTGGAGAAGGAGCAGCGGGTATTGGACAATCCGGCCCTGACCAGCTACGTCAACAGGGTGGGCCAGAAGATTGCCGCCCAGAGCGACAGGCGCGACGTTCCGTATAGTTTCAAGATAATCGATAACGATAAGGAGGTAAACGCGTTTGCATTGCCGGGCGGCCCTGTTTACATAAACAGCGCCTTGCTCAAGAGCGCCGAAAATGAGGCGGAGCTTGCAGGCGTTCTTGGACACGAGATCGCCCATGTGGCTGCGCGTCATTCGACCGAACAACTCACAAAACAGTATGGCCTGGGCCTCCTGTCCCAGATAGTGCTGGGTGAAAATCCGGGCGCCACGGCCGAAATCGCCGGGAACATGCTCAGTTCGCTTGGAATGCTCAAGTTCTCACGGGACGACGAAATCGAAGCCGACCGACTGGGAGTGCAATATATGTTTCGGGCGGGCTACAGCCCCAACGCGATGCTTCGGTTCCAGGAAAAGCTGGGAGAACTTCAAAAGGGGAACTCCAGCCGCGTGGCAAATCTCCTCAGTACGCATCCACTGTCTCAGCAAAGAATAGATGCGGTCAAACAGGAGATAGCAAAGCTGCCCCCCGGAAGACAGGTCGAATATTTCACTGAGGAATACAGGGCAATCGTGGAACGCGAGTTGAAATAGCGCCTGCTCATTGCGACTTGCCATGAACTCCTCATGTAATGTACTATGTATGATGTTGTGATGTTCTTGATTATCGATCCGGCAGCAGAGCAAGGATCAGACTCGCGGATATCGTCATGTCCAAGCGGATTACAAAAAAGGAGGAGCCCCGAATGAATCGCAGGATTTTTATACTTGCAGCCGTGTTCGTTGGAATGTCCCTGATGGTTTCGGGGTGCGTTGCAGTCGTGGCCGCCGGCGCGGCAGGCGGCGCCGGCGGATACCGGTGGTCGAGCGGAAAACTGACCTTCACGACAACGCACAGTATCGGCCAATGCCGGGATGCAGCCCTGGCCGCGTTCAAAGACCTGGATCTGGCGGTTGTAAGCCATGCCGGCGATCAACTAGCGGGCAAGATACAGGGGCGAACCGGCATGGACGATCCGGTGACCGTGGACCTGGAACCCCAGGCGTTGAACGTTACCAAGATAGATATCCGCGTCGGTTTCTGGGGCGACAAGGAAAAAGAGAAGCGAATCGCGGACGCTATGCAAAGGCATCTTCTCTGACAGCCTTCACGATCTTGCGAGCTTCTCGAGTGCATCCGCCAGGCGGTCTATCTCGCTGCGCGTGTTGAAGAAGTTGACAGAAATGCGGAGAAAGGACGGCGGCGGAGTATAGCGGGCTAGGATGCCCTCCGCAAGAAGGGCCTTGAAAACATCCTCCGATTTCTTCCCGGCTACTTCTATGGCAACCAGCCCGGCGGATCGGCTCCAATCTCCGGGCGTTACCACCCGTACCCTCTTCATGCGTCCAAGGCGCCGTTTTAGATAGCCCGTATTCTTCCTGATCTCGGATTCAATATTCGTTATCCCAAACTCCTCGATGAAATCGATAGCTTTGATCCAGCCGGAGACAAGGGCATCATTAAAGTCGCACATCTCGAACTTTTTTGCTGACGTATGATAGGTCACATTCCCCTCGCGATCAAACCGCCTTGCGGATTCGTTCCCGGCAACGGAGATCCCGAGCTTTTTTATCCTGCTTTTCCTCACATAGAGCGCCCCGGTCGCATCAGGTCCGAACATCCATTTGTGGCCCGGGAATGCATAGTAATCACATCCGATATCATGCAGGTCTATCGGGAAGACGCCGACCGCCTGTGCGCCGTCCACAAGCAATTCTGTCCCTCGTTCCGCCGCCAACATCGACAGTTTCTTGAGCGGAAGGCGAAAGCCGGTGTTGAAGCTGACATGACTGACCGACACCAGTCGCGTGCGTTCGTCTATTGCGCACGCCAGTTTCCGGAGCGCATCACGCCCATCGCCAAGATCGACAATCTCGATATCCACACCGTATCTGTCGCGCAGATTGTAAACCGGCACCAGACCCGCCCCATGTTCGATGTTTGTCGTGACAACTTTTGAGCAGGTTCCCCATTCGATGCCACCCAGCACGATATTGATGGCTTCTGTCGTGCTCCTCGTCAGGGCAATCTCTCCGGCATCCGCACCGAGAAACGACGCCAGACGCGAGCGGAGCACGCGAAGCCGCTTGTCCATGGCCTTGTATACATGATGTGAGACGCCTTCCGTGGAGAGCCGATCCAGAACCCGTTTCTGTTCTTCGACAACCCGCTTCGGCGACGGGCCGGACCAGCCGGTATTAAAGAACAGTTTCTTTTGCACGACCGGAAGTTCGCTGCGGCAACGCTCTATTGCATCTTTATCGCCGGACATTGTATAAAAATCGCCTTTCTTGTCTTTGTGTGGGAAATTGTCGTTGCATGATGCTGCAAGCAGACCATGCCGATAAGGTCTCGCAATTCTAACAATCCCTGAGAGAGAGGTCAACATCTAATCCTGTGCGGATTTCCTCCTGCTTTGATTAGGATACGGCAGGTCAGGTTTACGCAGGCGCCGAGCAAGCAACGGGACTCCGGTTCTGGCCTTTTGTTGACCGGTGGCGGAGAGATATGATATAGAAGGTGGTTCAACGTGTACATTGGGCAGAATGTGAAGAGAGCAGACACGAGGGATATCGGATTTGTTGACAGCTTTGTGGATTCTGGTCGGAATCGTTGTTACCCTGGGCGTTTATTCATTCTATATCGAGCCGCGGAGGTTTCGGCTGATCCGGGTCCGGATGAAAACACGGCGCGAATTCGAAGGGAATCTCAAAATCCTCCATATTTCGGATCTTCACCTTCGGAAAGGAGATGAGGCCAAGCTCGCCTTTCTTCGGGGGCTCCAGAAGACTCCTGTCGATATGGTTTTCGTCACCGGGGATATTATCGAAGATGACTCCGGCATCAATGACTGCGTAAAACTGCTGGAGGGCTTCAAGGCGAGCATCGGCGTGTTCGTTGTCTTTGGGGCTCATGACCGATGGGACACACGCCTCTGGAATGTGATCAGGGATCTTTCCACGGCCAGATACCACAGGGGACAGCCTAACGACATCGAGCGATTCAAACGCGGGCTCGAGAACATCGGCGTCGCATACCTGGAAAACACGTCGTGTATGGTTGCTCTGCCAAACAATCCCGGAGAGGGCCGGGCAGAGAATACAGATCTATGGATCGTTGGAGTGGGCGACGTATTCGCGGGGCTGGGAGATTTTGACAAGGCGCTCGCGGGCGTTCCCGAAAATGCCTTCAGAATCCTGCTCACGCACAGCATTGAGGACCCGCAGCAGGTGGCCGCCCGGCGGTTCGACGCCGTTTTCGCAGGTCATTCGCATGGCGGGCAGGTAAGGATTCCATTTTACGGAGCGGTCATAACGCGTTCCAGCTTGAAACGAGAATATGCATCCGGCATGTTTAAGGTGGCGGGCACACCATTCCACATTAACAACGGCATCGGTACCGGCAAATGGACCGGCTTTCGATTTTTGTGTCGCCCGGAGGCGACGCTTGTCGAGATAACAGGGTCCAGGTCTTCCGATAGTAATTAGAGAAGTTTCTGCTGCCAGGATTTTATTAGGAGGAATCGGCAAATGCATCAAGAGGATGAACTGGTTATCGTTTACGCCGGCAACACCGTAGATGCAGGATTTGTCAAGAGCCTGTTGGAGGGCAGCGGAATAGAAACATTTCTGAAAGATGAGGCCATGGGCACACTGGCGCCGTGGTATGTAACCGCGGGAGGCGCTGGGGCAGTGAAGGTGATGGTTGCAAGAAGGGACCTTGATATGGCCGAGACGATCGCCCAGGAATTCATAGACGACCAGGCCGGTCAAAACAAATAGTCCGGAAGAGTCCCTGGATTGGATATTGCTTCGAAGAGAGAAATCCCCCTCATTCCCCCTTTTCCAAAGGGGGAGGTTGCCCATTCTTTGTTCTATAACGATAGGAGAAATTTATAAGCTTATTTTCTCCTATGCTAATCCATGCCAGCGATAACTATCCCCGCTCCGATCCTTTGCAGATCACGGATTCATCTCATAGACGTCTTTGAGCGCATGGACATGATCTTCCCAGACCCTCGTGAAACGGGCTCTGTCCACTGCGGGCTTTCTGATCATCTTCATGCAGTAGTCCATTTGTTCGGGCCTGCTGCTTTGCTTTCCGTATAGTTGCAGCGCAAATTTCGAGAAATCGCGCACCATGAAATCGAAGATCCGGTCTATGAGATCATCTTCGACCTCATAGATTTTGGCATTCTCAAGAATAAGCTGCCCGTAGACAATGAGCGTAAACAATTCTCCGAGACTCATCAGGAAGTCGGTGTCCTTCTGCTGGTCCTCGTCCGGTGGCGCGGCAAACAGGAATTCCTTGAAGACCTCGATCTGCTCCTTGAACACATTCACGTTGGGAAGGTCGCTGCTGTTGTATGCGACGCTGTAATCGTGGAAGAGGATTTTTCCAAGACCCTTGGTCGGTCCCTGGTCAAAGAGGAAATCGTCATTGCGGGGCTCTATCTGTCTTGCTATTTCGGGGAACTCTCCCGGATTGAGGAAATAGTTTGGCATGAACTTAAGGACGAGGGCGATATTGACATGGACGGTTCCCTCGAGCCTGGGGAGAGCCTGAATGTCCCTTGCCGCCATCTCGAAATACATGTCCTTCTCAAATCCCTTGGCCGCGATGACGTCCCACAGAAGGGTTATCACCTCTTCACCCTGCGTTGTCACCTTCATCTTGACGACCGGGTTGTAGAGCAGATAGCGCCGGTCCTCGGGGGAGGCGGTCCGCATATAGTCCGCCGCACGTAGCGCGAAAAGCTTCATCGCGAGAAGACGCGTATAGGCGTCGACAAACATCTGCTTCACATGCGGGAAATCGGTCACGTACATATTGTAGAGCCTGCGATTGGCCGCATGATTTATCGCTTCGTAGAACGCATGCGTGCATATGCCGATCGATGCCCAACCGAGATTGTATTTCCCGATATTGACAGTATTGAGCGCGGCATCCCAAGCGTCGCGTCCTTTCGCGAGGATGTCGGCCTCCGTGATGGGATAGTCGTCAAGCACGTAGTTTGCCACGTAGCTCTGTGAATCGACGACATTTTTCTTCAGTTCATATTTTTCGTGCTTGGAATCCGCCGTGAAAAACACATAATCGCCCGTATCTGCCATCTTGCCGAAGGTGGACACCATCGGGGCCTCGTTTGCGTTCCCGATATAGTATTTCTCGCCGTTGGCCAGGTATGTCCCATCCTCCTGCGGCGTCAGCGTCATTCCCGTCGAATAGACATCGGCGCCATGTTCTTTTTCTGAGAGGCCGAACGCGAATATCTCTCCCTTTTCGAGGAAATGGGCCGCCTTGAGCTTGAGTTCCTCGTTGTCGCTCATCCAGATCGGACCAAGGCCGAGGATGCTGACCTGCCACGTGTACCAGTAGGCCAATCCATAGAAGCCGAGTATCTCGTTGAACTCGCATATTCGCCAGGTGTCCCAGCGGCAGTCGTCGTCGCCATAGCCTGAAGGTGTCAGGAGCTTCGAAAAAATCTTCTCCTTTTTAATGAATTCGAGGAAATCGGCATACCACACTTTCTTGTGGTCATCCTCCTTGACCTTTTCCTTCCCCTTCTTCTCGAAGAATTCGATGGTCTTGAGCATGATCTCACGCGATTTCTCATCCGGGTATTCTCGTTGATGTTTCTTGGGATTCAGCAAAATCATAATCATACCTCCTTATCAGGTTTCGACTATTATAGCATCTTCTCTCAGCATCCAATAGATAAATCTTTCTCGCTTGAAATCGACAGAAATGGGGAGCGGGAAAATGATCTGTTCGGGTGGTGTCGGAGGGGAATCTGCATTTATGAGTAGTACGCGTCAAACGTATAAATGACTTCTGTCCTTTCTCAGCGATCACTGAAGATTGAAAGAAAAGAAAAAGGGAATCACAGATCCTTCGATAAGCTCGGGACAAATATGCGCAAATTGATTCTTATGGACGAGGTGATTTCATGTTAAGGGTGAGATAGAAGGAGAAAAGCCTAATGTAGTAATGTGATTCGGCTGCAGAACCCCTGCTTTTTACAGCGCATGCTATCGAGCGT
>CAYZZY010000016.1:0-20342 GCA_964482745.1 uncultured bacterium | reverse complement strand
CGTCGTCCTTGTTCTCGGTTCCGACCTGGGTGATGATCTCGACCGAGGAACTGCCGAGGAATGAGAACAACAATTGCAGGTATTCTATGATGTGGCGATATGCCTTGGGATTTTCGTCGCCCTGCGAGGTGACGAGCGCGATTTTTTTGCCGGCCGGCAGGACGCTGCGGTAGATGTCGTCTTCGGAGTTGTCGATAAAACAGTAACATCTATCCAGGAAGCATTTGAACTGGCCGGTCACATTGAACACGTAGATAGGTGTCCCGAGCGCGACCGCATCGCATTCGTTCATTTCTTTGAGTATGTCCTGGAAGTCGTCCTGGACGGCGCACTCGCCGAGGTTTTCGCGGCATGCAAGGCACCCCTGGCATCCTTTCATGTTAAGGTCATTGAGATGAATCATGCGTGTTTCCGCGGCCTGCAAGGCGCGCCTGCAAGTATCTCGCTGAGCAAAGTCCACGTGTTTCCCCTTTCACGCGGGCTTCCGTTGATGGCAAGGACCTTCATGGATATATTTCTTTCGGGACGCAGGCTTATTCGAGTCAGGCTCTTTTGGACGACAGCAGTTGGCTGTACGCGAAGACGAGAATGAAAGCTGCGGTTCCCACCAGCACAATCATCGGACCGGTGGGTGAATCCAGATAATAGGAAAGTACGATGCCCAGCAGCATTATTACCTCGGAAAAAATGACGCTCTGTATAATGAGCCCTTTGAACGATTTCGAGATGAGCTTTGCCGTCGATGCGGGAATGATCAGCAGCGCGCTGACGAGTACGATGCCCAGTATTTTCAGCCCGAGCACGACCGATATTGCCAGCATTATATAGAACGTTATCTGAAGAAGATCGGTCTTTACACCGGCAAGGTACGCGGTGTCAATGTCAAGCGCCATCAGGGTGATGCTTTTGTGGTTGAAAATAAGAAACAGGATGATGAGCATCGAGAACAGCACGATGATGACGAGGTCGACAGGCTTGATGGCGAGGATATTGCCGAAGAGAAAGCTCACAAGGTCGGGCTGGTAGCCGCTCTTCATGCTGATGAGCACTACTCCGAGGGCCATCCCCGAGGTGAACAACATTCCGATTATGGCGTCGGAAGAAAGGGATGTCTTCTTCTCCAGCCAATAGATCGCCAGGGAGAATACGATGCTGAAGAGAATGGCAATGCTGAGCGGGTGGATACCCGCCAGCACGCCGATGGCAATGCCGGCCAACGAAGCATGCGCAATTCCATCCGAAAAGAATGACATCTTTCTCATGATAACAAACACACCGAGCCACGCCAGCAGCCCGGCAAGCGCGATCCCGGCGAAGATGGCCCGTTGCATGAACGGGTACTGAAGAATATCGATCATATCAGTGCTCGTGCGGTTTGAATTCTATGTTTTTACCGTAGAGTTTTTCCAGCACCTCTTGTGTAATCGCCTCTTTGGGTCTGCCGTTGCACACCAGATCCTTGTTCAGGCAGAGTATCTGGGTGGCGAACTTGTAGACCATTTGCACTTCGTGAGAGATGAGCATGACGGTGACATTGTGCACGTCGTTGATGTGCTCGATCAGTTCGAAGAATGTCATTTCCGCCGCCATGTCGACACCGCTGGTCGCCTCATCGAGCATGAGAAGCCTGGGTTCCTTCATCAGGGCCCTTGCGATCAACAGGCGCTGCATTTGGCCGCCGGAAAGTTCTCCGAGTCTCTTATCAAGAAAAGCGTTTACCCCGACCTCCTCGATCACCTCTTTGCGCCAGGGCTCATTCGGCGTTTTTGTGAAATCGAGGAACTCCTCAACCGTAAGCGGAAATGTCCTGTCAAAATCGAGTCTCTGGGGCACATAGCCGATATCGTTCAACGCGAATCTCGCCGGTCTCCCGAAGATTGTCACCGTCCCCTGGTGAGGGATCAGCCCAAGGATGGCCTTGAGCAGGGTGGTCTTGCCTGACCCGTTCGGTCCTATGATGGCCACTATTTCCCCCGAGTTCACCCAGAAATTCAGATGATTCAGAATCATGTGGTCGTTATACTTGACGGTCAGGTCCCTTATCTCGACAATTTTATCTTCACTCATTGGACAGTGTCTCTACGATGACATCCGTGTTATAGGTCAGGAGTTCTATGTAGCTGTTTCGGCCTTCGATGCCTCCCAGGGGATCCAGAACAGCAAGCTTTAATCCCATATCGGCCACAAACGGCGCGATGGTCTCATTAGAGAGCTGTGGCTCCGAGAACAGGGCGGTCACCTTGTGCCGTTTCACCTTTTCCTGGAGATCCGCCAGATAGCGTGGTGTCGGCTGTTTCCCGGGAAAAGGCTCGAAAGCACCCACTATTTCCAGTCCGAACTCTTCAGCATAATAGATCCATGCGTCATGAAAGGTTAACATTTTCTTGTTGGGAAGTCGATCTATTTTTTCCGCGATTTTAATTCGGAGCACATCCAATTGGGACAGGTACTCCTTGAGGTTCGCAGAATAATAGTCTTCGTCTTCCGGGTTCAACCGAATAAGTTCCTCCGCAATGGTTGCCGCGATAATCTTTCCGTTGCTTATCGAGAGCCAGTAATGCGGGTTTGCCTCTTTATGATTGTGGGAGTCTCCTCCCGCATGCTTGTGTTCATCCACACGTACTCCCGCCAGACCTGATTGTTTCCAATGGATTCCTCTGTCGACGACGACCTTTTTCGCATCGGGCAGCGTTTCGATAAGCGCATCCACCCAGTCGTCAAGGCCGCCACCGATGCTGAATACGACCTTTACGTTCCTGAATTCCCGGACCTGTCGCGGCGCCAGTGTGTACGTGTGAGGGCTTGCGCCGGGCCGCAGTATAGCCGCCACCTCGAGTCTGTCGCCCGCTATGTTTGTCGCTATATCCTGCAGGGGAAAAATAGTGGCCGCGACTGTCGGAGCCGTTGAATCTGCCGGAGGGCCTTTGTCACATCCTTGAAGCAGCATCAAAAAGAAGATTATTGAACCGGCGATGACTTTTTTCATGCACATCCTTCCCCTCATAGTCTTGAGGGGTTATTGTTTTCTGAAGGCGATATCTGGTTAAACAAGCAATCGCTTGCCCTTTTTTGTTCCGCGCCCGATCTCCTTTTTATATTTCTCATAGCCCTTTCGGCCCATCATGCTGCAGGTGTATTTCTTCCCAAGGTCCACGCCCGGCTGGTCAAATGGATTTATGTTATAAAGCGCTCCCGCATACGCGGTCTGCACTTCATACATATAGATGAGCTGGCCGAGGGTGAACGGGCTGAGCGCCGGCAGGGTTATCGTGCAGTTTGGGCGTGAATTCCTGGTAAGCGCGAGTGTCGTTGATTCCTGTTCGGCCTTAATGAGTTCGTCGAGACCGTGGCCGCCCAGGTAGGCGATGCCCTCCATCCGGCTGAATGCGCGTGGAATCTTTGCCTCTTTCGGGTACTCCTCGAGCCCGATGAACGTCATGACTTTGTCGAAGGGGCCTTCAACGTAGAGTTGAATCTGCGAATGTTGATCCGTTGCGCCAAGCGCTTTGACCGGAGTCTGGCCTGTATGGACCTGCTTTCCCTCAAGCGACAGTTTTTTCCCGAGACTCTCGGCCCACAATTGCCGATACCAGTCGGCGAAGTCGCGCAGACGATGCACATACGGCATCATGACAGAGATATTCTTTCCCTTGCGCACGTCGAGAAGGTAATGCAGGAGAGCGTTGAGGGTGGCCGGGTTCTTTTCCGGATCTTCGGTGCGGCATATTCTATCCATCGCGGCCGCGCCCGCCAACAGACGCCTGGTGTCGATGCCCGAGACCGCCGCCGAGAGCAGGCCGACGGGCGTGAGAACCGAGAAGCGTCCTCCGACTCCGTCGGGAACGACGAAGGATTCGTATCCCTCCATTTCGACAATTTTGCGAAGGTGTCCTTTTGTCGGATCGGTCGTGGCAACAATATGCCTGCCGACCTTTTTCTTCCCGACCGAGCGCATAAGCCATGCGCGCGCTATGAGAAATGTGCTCATGGTCTCGGCCGTATCGCCAGACTTGGTGATCACATTGAAGACCGTTTTGCGCGGATTGAGCGTTTCCAGAAGCGAGGTTGTCCGGTCGGGATCGACGTTGTCAAGGAAGAACATGCGAGGTCGCCCACCGCGCCGGTCGCGTGGGAGAAGATTGTAATCAGGATGATTGAGAGCGGAATGGAGCATGATGTTTCCGAGCGCAGATCCCCCGATCCCGACGACCACAAAATTCTCAATCGAGGGAGGTAAATTCTTGACATAATCGTCGATCTCGCGCTGCCATTGTTTCTGATAAGGCAATTCCATGAACGCGAGTTCGCCATTTGCCCGTCGTCTCTTTATGTGTCGCGAAATATCCCTTATACGGGGGAACTCTTTCTTCAACTCTGCTCGCGAAACACCGTGCTCTGAACCTACTGCGCCGGCGATGAGGTTGGTGTAATCCAGCCATATCCTGTTCCTGCGTGAGACGCTTCGGTCAGGCATGATGAATCTCCCTTGATATGTGCGGAATAAATTGCGGGCCAAACCAATCCTGGCACAACTATGTCACGCCTTTAGGGCGGCGCAAATCCGAACCGGGAGCTCACTGGTTTGGCTTAAGGGTTTTAATGCTTCGAATAATACCATCTCAAAAAGCGGATGTCAAAAGAGGAAGGCAGCATTAGACATAGGCGTCGCGTTCCTGCTATAATTTGTCTTCAAGATACCTAACTACTACAAGCCTTTGCAGGCGCCAGGGTTCCTGGAGGTGGCGAGCAAGGATGGGAAAGCTTCTGCAGGCCGTCGGTCATAAGATGTTCGACTATGCCGGTTTTGTCGGGCGCATGTTTCTGTTCTGGGCGGATGCGATGGCAAAATGCGTCACCCCTCGATTCTACTTCGCCGAAACCATCCGGCAAATCTACAGCATTGGCGTCAAATCGCTGCTTTTAACGTGCACGGTCGCAATCTCCGTTGGATTTGTACTCGCGATGTATATCCTCATTACACTTCGAACATTCGGCGTTGTGAATTATGTCGCTGTGATTCTGGGGCTGGCCATGGTGAAAGAACTCGGACCGGTCCTTACCGCGCTGATGGTCGCCGGGCGAGCGGGTTCTGGAATAAGCGCTGAACTCGGTTCAATGAAGGTCACACGCCAGATAGACGCCTTGACGGTATCGGCCGTGAACCCGATGCGCTACCTTGTTGTTACCCGAATCGTCGCATGCATGGTCGCCTTGCCGCTTCTCACCATTATTGCGGACGTGCTGGGAATACTCGGCGGCCTCATAATATCATCGGCTCAAGGCGACATCAGCCCTTACCTGTACCTGTCCTATACCTTCAGATATGTGGAGCTTACCGATGTGATCCCGGGGCTGCTAAAAACCATTTTCTTTGGCATGCTGGTTGGCACAGTCGCCAGCTTTTACGGGTTTGAAACGACTGGCGGCACGGAAGGCGTCGGAAATGCAACCAAAACCAGCGTCGTCACGGCTTCATTACTGATCGTACTGTCGGATGTCGTCCTTACGCGCTTGCTGATCTGGATCTTCGGCGAATGAGGACACCCATCGGAGTTTGAAATGAGCGGGAACGCTGAGAACGGTTCAAGACTTATCCAGATCGAGGGTCTGAGCAAGAGCTTTAACGGGCAAACCGTGCTCGACAGCGTGAATCTCGATATTTTCGACGGGGAGACTGTTGTCATTCTCGGCGCCAGCGGCAGCGGAAAAACCGTCCTCATGAGCCTGCTCGTCGGCCTTCTGGATCCTGATTCGGGTCGAATCATCATTGACGGCGAGGAGGTCACCGAGTTCACCCACGACAGTCAATGGGACAAGGTGCGGCTCAAGATCGGGTTCCTGTTTCAGGGGTCGGCCCTGTATGACTCAATGACTATCGGCGAGAATATAACATTTGCGCTCGAACATCACCGCCACATGACGAATGCAGAACTGCGGGACATCGTTGCGGAGAAGTTGAGACTCGTTGAACTCGAAAGCGTGGCCGAAAAAATGCCGGCTGAACTCAGTGGCGGCATGCAGAAGCGCGCCGCGCTCGCGCGGGCTATTGCGTTTGATCCCCGCATCATAGTCTATGACGAGCCGACCACGGGGCTTGATCCTATTCTCGCCAGGAACATCTCGGAACTGGTGGTCAGGCTTCAGCGAGAACTCAACGTTACTTCGGTCGTCGTTACGCACGACCTTATATGCGCGAGCGTCGTCGCCGACCGGCTCGCCCTGCTGCATGAAGGGAGATTTGTATTTATCGGCACGATGGAAGAACTTCGCAGAAGTGATGACGGATATGTTCGCGAGTTTTTCGAGGCCAGTTCGCTCAGGGACTGAGGCGCCTTTGCGCATATCAGGAAGGATGTCGCATCGGCAATGGACATTGAGGGGCCGTTTCTTGAAAGATCGGATGTTTGCGAACCGATACTCAGATCTCTGCCCCGGTGGTTCGCCATCGAGCGGGCCATTGTGCACTACATCAAAGATATTGAGAAGATGCCGACATGGATTGCCAGCGCCACGGGCGAAATCGGGGGTTTTCTCACGATCAAGCGACATAACACATATTCGGCTGAAATACACGTTATGGCTGTCCGATCCGAACAACATCGAAAAGGTATTGGAAAAGGGTTGATCCAATGCGCCGAAGAATTCTTCCGTAATGATGGGGCCGAGTATCTGCAGGTGAAAACGCTCAGTGAATCCCGACCCGATGAAGGCTATGCGGCGACACGCGCATTCTACGCGGCAATGGGATTCCGCCCGTTGGAAGAGTTTATCGACCTCTGGGATAAAGATAATCCGTGTCTTTTGCTGATTAAGAGGCTATGATGTCGATGCGCGTCTGAATATCAACAGTGGAAGTGTCCTAACATAAGAGGGAGGCCGGTTTCAATGCCAAAGCGTAAGGGAACGACAGAAACGATTGTCGGCTTATTCGTGATCGCATCGCTCTTGTTGCTCCTTGCCGTCGTCGTGCTCATAGGCAGACAACAACAATTCTTTGAGGATCGCATCGAGGTGACGGGTGTATTCGATGCGGTGGGAGGTCTGCAGAGCGGTGCGGAAGTGCATCTTGCGGGCATAAACGTCGGCCATGTCAAGGATATCCAGTTTGGTCTTTCAAACAAAGTCGAAGTAACACTGAGTATCAGTAAGAAACAGATGATAAGGATTCGCGGCGATTCCATTGCCTCGATACAGACAATGGGTCTGATGGGTGATCGATATGTGGCCATAACCGTCGGCTCGGAACATGCATTACCCATTGTTGATGGCGGAACCATAAAGACCTCGGAACTCGTTGAACTGACAGAACTGATTGAATCCGCAAGGCCCACCCTCCAGAATGTTGAGAACGCGATGAAGAACATCTCTCTTATAACGGATGAACTGGCAGACCCCAAAGGCGACATTCGAAAGATTATTGATAATGTTACGGCCATGACAACCGATGTCAACGAGGGCCGCGGCACCATAGGGTCCCTCCTGAAGCGAGACGATATCTATCAAAAAGCATCAAAGATTCTCGAGACGACGCAGGAAACCATAGAGAACTTCGAGGAGGTTTCCGATAATGTGAAGGAGGCCTCGCTCGAGCTTCCCGAGATAATTGCGAAGGTCAGCCAGTCGGCAGAAAAATTCGGCGAATTCTCCGATAGGGCCGATAGGGCCGCGTCTGGCTTTGAGGAGATGGTTGATTCGGGGAAGAAAACCATGAAAGAGGCTGAAGTGATAGCGGCGAACTTGAGAGAGGCGTCAGAGGACATCAAAGAGGCCGCCCCTCAAATTGGCCCGCTTATCAGTGCTGTAGACGAGGGAGTGGGCGAGGCCAGAAAAGTGATCGAGGCCGCAAAACACAATTGGCTCATAAGAGGGTATTTTGAGCCTGTTTCTCCGGGCGAACCCATTGTCCTCAGCGGTCGCGACGTTGCCCCGGTGGAGGTGTCCCAGTGAGAAAAAGTGGCGGAAAAACTGGCAGGAAGCTGCCATATCGCATTTTGCAGTTTGGGTTTGAAGCGGCCACCCTGTGCGCAAGCGTCTTTTGTCTCGTCTTCCTTGTTGCCTGTGCAACCGACATAACAAAACCGACTCGTATTCAAAGAAGCGACGAGCTGCTTCGCAGCGGGATGGACCAATATCTGAAGGGGAATCTTGCCCGCGCCATGGAGAGATTCAAAATGGCGCTTGATACAAGCTCCTCGGTGGATGATCAGAAGGGTGTGGCGGAAGCCCTGAATAATATCGCCACCGTTCATGTGAGGCAAGGGAACTATCAGGAGGCTCTTGCGACCTATGAGAGCGCCCTCGATGTCTACCATTCCGTCGGCGATTCCTATGGAATCACCACGGTACTCCTGAACATGGGGTCCGTTTTTTCGGCCATGCAGGATACCGAAAGCGCCGAACGGCATTACACAACGGCCCTGCAGAAAGCTCGGGAAGAAAAGCTGAAAAGCCTTGAGGCCAAGGCTCTGAACAACCTTGGACTGTTGAAGAAAGAGAGCGGAGATTTGACAGAAGCCCACCAGTTCTATGAAGGCTCACTCGAGATAAATCGAAGAGAAGAGAATGCGGCCGCCATGGCCGACAACCTGAATAATCTTGGAACGCTATCGCTTCAGTTGGGAAATCCGGATCAGGCACTCGATCACTTCGAACGCGCGTTGGAGATAGACAAGGAGCTTGAACTCCCCGAAGCCATCGCGCTCGATCTTTTCAATATCGCGTCCGTCTATCACGCAAGAAAGGACTTTCCGGGCGCGCTCGACTACTATGGCAGGGCGCTTGCGATCTACGATTTCACATCGAATCTTCCGCGCGTCGCCGAAACGCTTTACCGAATTGGACTGGTCAACGAGGAGATTGGCGACACGGACAGGGCATTGGAGAGTTACCGGGCCGCGCTCAAAACAGCCGAATCAGCAGGAGCGGAGGCGCTGGCTGAAACGATCAGGACAAAGGCGCGCGGTTCCTCCGAAACTGCATCCCCCGCGCTTTCCGATTGAAAATCATCCCGAACGGCATGATCATTCCAGGATGGTGTGGCCCGCTCGAATGCACATACACTTCAAGGGTTGTCTTCCGGGGAAGGGAAACGAATAAAACCACAACAAACACGAGCCCGCGTTTGCCTTAAATCGGATCAAACGTGAACTCGCAATAGCCGGTTTCGGGCAGCTTGGCAGTGTGAGTAATCAGCATCTTGATGGAAACCGTCCTGGCGGCTTCTATAAAGCCGGCGATGCAGCTTGCTCCGCAAGGCAGGCCCTTCAGGTCGATCCCCGCTTCAGTAAGCGCTTTGTTCATTGAACAGGAATACTCCCGAAGGCGCATTTCCTTGGTTGTAGAGCAGGTGATATTCCACTTGTCCTGGGGGCGAAGCGATAGCACCGAAAGCTCTGCATAGCGCTCCATGCGGTGAGGAAACTGGACGCCGGTCTGCTTTGCCACCATTTCCACCATTTCCCCGGTTCTGTCGAGATATTTCCCGTCGGCCAGTTCGATAACCTTTGCCATTACCGTCCGGCCGAAATCCGAGTAGACTTTTCGCGCGTCGTCCTCGTTCTTGTCGCGCAGATTCTCGGCTAATTCCAAAAAACTGAACGAGGAGGATACCTCCTCAGCCATCTCTTTCGCCATATCAAATTCGCGAGTTATGCCTTCCTCCAGTTTCATGCGCCGATCGGGAGCTATCTCATCACTGGGGGCCATCTTCTTCTTTGAAGACTCAGCGCTCTTCCTCTTTTTCTTCTTTTCCGCCATCCTCTTGTTCCTCCGTTTCTATTCGAGCGGCTCTTCCAAGTCCGATGGAGTCGGTTCTTGCTCTTCAAAAAAGTCGTCGTCTGATTTCCCGGTTGCCTCCGTATCCGCGCTTACTGTTATAGCCTCGACCGGACAGATTTCGACGCATCTGGAGCACATGATGCACTGATCATAATAGCGCGCGTACATCTGATAATCTTTCCGGTCGGTCTCCCGGAATTTCCATTTTTTTGTGGGCCCTGCTATGAATATCATCATTGGACACGTCTGCAGGCACTGCCCGCAATCGAGCGGGCCGAGACATGTCGAATTATCAACGGTTATGGTCGGAAGCATCAGTTTTCCTCCGTTTCCCCAAAATGCTTATTCCTACTATTCAAGATAAGAAACTCGACCGACCGGCGCCGGTCAGCATCTGTCGGATGCAACAGGGCATGACATCGCCAGTACGCCCCGGGCCTGTTACTACCAGTTGTCCGCCAACGCGGGGAAAGCACTTCTTTCCACAAGAGTGATTGCGTCTGTCGGACACACGCTCTTGCACAGGCCGCAACCAAAGCATTTTGTCATGTCGATGCCGGTCTTACCGGCATATATTTTGAAATACATCGCCCGGAAATGACATCGGGGAATGCATTTCTTGCAGCCGATGCATTTCTCGGGATCCAACTCGGCGACGTGTTCGCCTTTCAGCATGAACTTGAAGTCATAGTCGAGCCTATTGCGGAGAGCGACGCACCCCGGATACTCGCACTGGCACATACCGCCTATATAAGGGAGCCCGAACACGTCAACCGTGTGCACCAGTCCTGCTTCATCGGCGACGTCGGCCCATCTCTTCGCCTCGTTGGGGGTCATAAACTCAACGCCGCCCCGATATGTCTCCGGCCAGCGCTCCCATTTGTACATTCCCGGGCCAATGCCGATGCATGTGAAATTCTGGTCGTCGGGAAGGGCCACGGTCGAGCGCCTGCACGCGCATGTCATCCGGGCAATCGGGTACGCTATGTCGAAAATCTGTTTGGTTTCCTCGAGCGTGACAACCTGCGCGAAGTGTATCTGATACGCCTTGTCCAGCGCCTCTTTCTTTATCTGCTCTTCTTCATCGAGTTTACCCGCGGCGCGCGCTTTGATTATCTCATTTATAATCGCGCCTCCCATGCCCGCCGCCTGCGGGTCGGCGTCGACCCCGGGCGAGTCGTCGCCTTCCTTTCGCGTTTTATAAAGTCTACGTGCGTAGTTGGCGGGGTTGAGGTACCATTTCCCACCGTCGCCGTACTCCTCGCAGAAACGACACATACTGTTCCTCCCGTTCAGGTGCTCCTCTATTTGTCAAGAAGTTTCTTCCCGCATCAAGGATGGAGAAGCCACGACCGCGGATGGCAGGACGGAAGTTCTGGCCGCCGGGTCCGTAAACGACTTTGCTTAATGATTTTCGCTTAGCGTCCCTGCCAACTCTTCCAGCTTAGAACGCGCCTCGGAGAAGTCGGGATCGTACTGGAGCACGTTCTCGAGTTCTTCGATCGCACGGGGTCTGTTCCCCGCGCGCAAAAAATCTATGGCCCGCCCGAAATGTTTGAGGGCGAGTTCGGGATGGTGCTCTGCCGGTTCGTGTTCATATCCCATATGCATTGTCAGAAAACCTCTTCTGAATAAGCTAGCAGCAGAAAAATTTTACCACATTCAAGGCACCTAATGCAAGCAGATTGGATGGGGTTACTGCAAAAGCCTCAAAGGTTTGAGTGGTCTGGCGACCCAGCCGGCATCGCCGCCATGCGCTGCCATCTCGCGGCGATCAGGAGCGTTGTTTACCCGTAGCAGTCGCAGGAGAGATGCCTTTACCGGTGCATTATCGCTTCCGCCGCATTTGGCGCCGATTGCCTGATGTGACCTGAGGCTTCATCTGTGTCTATAGATACACCTCGGGTTCTTCAATCGCCTCCAGAGTCACCGGCTGGTACGTCTTCTCATTCTCAAGTACGGAGATTATAGCCTTGCAGAAATCGGGCAGATCGGCCGGAGTGCGCGAACTGATCAAGGTGCCGTCTACAACAACTGAACGGTCCACATATTTGGCGCCGGCATTAATCAGGTCGTCCTTGATGGCATAGAAGCACGTCATTGTCCTTTCCTTGACGATGCCCGCCGAGATTGGCACCCAGGCGGCGTGGCATATTGACGCGATAATCTTGCCGGTATCGAACATGCCCTTAACAAAATCGAGCACCGGTTCAGATCGTCTGAGCCTGTCCGGCGCGTAGCCGCCGGGTATCACAAGGCAGTCAAAATCTTTCGGATCACATGCTGAGATTTTTAAGTCCGCTTCAACCGGATAGCCATGTTTTCCATGGTATATTCGCTTTTCCACGGCTGCGACTTTCACCGTGGCGCCAGCCTCCGTCAGCCTGAGTTTTGGGTACCACAGTTCCAGATCCTCATACGTGTCATCGGCCAGGATAAGAACCTTCTTGCCCTTAAGCTCCATCTTTCTCACCTCCTTGGCATAAATATAACACGCCCGGCCAAAAGGTACCAGGATATATGAGCCGGATCGAGGGGCCGATGCATGCCTGATTGATGATCTGCCGTGTCCAATCGGGTGCGCCCTCTTCAATGTGAATAATTTCAGAAGAATCGTATTCGGGGTCCGTGGGAGCCGGAGATGCCGATGGCAAGATCGAGGGCATCGAACAGGTCGTCGTGTTCGCACTGGGGAAAGGTGAGGAGCTGCTCGACCAGTTCATGCATGTTGCGACCGAGCCACACGCGGCGGTCTTCGAACAGCGCCGAGAGTTTCCAGGCACGCGACAACTTGTCGCGTGTGGTGAAGACCTTTGTCGCACGCACCACTCCAAGTTCCCTCACGCGTTCCACCTGCGCGGCCTGGTATGCGTTGGATTCGATCGCAACCCTGATGGGATCGAACTGCAGGAATCGCTTCACGACGGCGGCCGTCTGCTGCCTGAAGCTGAGTCGCGCCTGGTGGCAGTCGATCACATAGACGTTCCCCCAGGCATCGATGCCGACGGTGACGATGGCGAAAAAATCCGAGCCTGATTCCCGAGAGATGGCAAGGTCCACACCCTGAAAGATTCTGAGCTGGGCGGGAAGCATATCATAGAACCTCAGCCAGTCCTCTTTGAATACAGCCCCTTTCATGGCCTCGGTGTCGTTTTGATATTGAGCGTTGAATATGACCGTCCCGGCGTCACGCCTGATCTGTTCGAGCCGTTCCACGGAAAATCTTTCCGGCCAGGGGCTTTTTCCGTCGGCGTCGATGGCACGGATAATGGTAACCGATGGAAAAAAGCCCGAGGCGATCAAGTGTCCATACAGGTCACGATAATGGTAGCGCGTGCCGACAAGGCACAGCTTTGCCTCGGGTTCCAGGCAGGGGAGCAACACTTTGAAGAACCAGGTCCTCAGCTTTTCGCGGCGGGCTTCGGTGCGCGAGTTTTCCTCATCGACAATGTCGTCGCAGATGATAAGGTCAAAATGTCGCGAGACAAGCGCGCCATCGACTCCTGTTGCAAATATGGTGGGCTCTTTGGCTATTCGTCTTCTTGAGTTTACTATCAGTTCCCGGTCCGTCCATTTCCGACCGACAAGGTCTCCGAATATCCGGTGAAATATTCGATTCCTCTCAAGGTGGCCGCGAACCTCTCCCACAAACGCCGCCGCCTGCGAATGGGTGTTACTTGCGAGGAGTATCCTGATGTCCGGATTGCGAACGATTTCGAAAATGCAGCGCACGACGGAAAGAAGAGTCGATTTACCGAACCCTCGCGGAGCGAGGGCCAGCGAGCGCACAAGCCCTGCTGACCCTGAAAGGCGCGTGTGGACGGCGGCCACTTCAAAACCGAGGAGGCGGGCCATCCAAAGGAGGTCCTGAGAGCACCTTTCTCTAAGACGGGGAACTGCCGAAGAGCTTTTCAATTTCATCTTCCAATGCTTTGTCTTCCGGTTTCGTGTGACTATCCGGATACACCGTTTGTTCCTTTGCCATCCGTTCCTTAGTCTTACGCTTGATATCGAGCAGCGAAACCAAGCTCTTTTTGTCCGCCTCATCGAGCAGCGTGTCGATGCGGCTGAGATCGAATATGTCATCTATAAGGCGGTGCAGACGATTTGAAACGAACTCCACCATAAGGGTGAGTCGCAATTTTTCAGCGATAGGAAGCGAGAGATAGTCTTCATAGAGCTTATCCATTTTCTGCTGCAGGCTTGTCTTTGGTGTGCCATTAAACTCAGCCGAATCAACGAATAATTCGGCTACTTGTCGGGGTGTCTTTCCTGAAGCAAACAACCGGAAAATGTCCCTTTTCTCTGTCTGGCTCAGCTTCATGATGTTCATCTTTCATATATGCGACTCATGGAATCCGGCAAAGGCTCCCCCATGCACCGAAAAGAACCCGGGGTTATGTCGGATGAGCATAACCTTCTCTCCAGTTTGGCTTATTTGTTCGGTAAGGATCAACGAACTTCTTGTTAATTGAATGTTCTATGGTCTCTTTGACAATCCTCCTCGAATGGCAGCAACAAGTGCGTTTCCCGACCTCCAATAAGCAACGAAATTGAAATTGTCGGCTGCTCAGGAGACTTTTCTGCAATTTTTCTGGGAGCACCCCATCCCGCGAAGAGGATATGGCCTTGACATTGGCGGGCCGGTAAAGTACTATAACCCTGAATAGCCAAAAATTGTACATAACGACTACAAATGTCGTGCATGCGACAAAAATTGTACAATCCAAATTTGCCTTTGCCCCAAAAAGCTCCTTCCCGGCAAGGCCTCCTTGTGGAGGAGAGGCTGGGGAAAGTAATCCATAAGTAGCTCTATAATAATGGGTTATATATGTGGATGGGCCGTCCGCAGAATGACACAACAGCAGGCGAAGCAATCATATCGCCCATGACCATGGAGCGGGCAAGGAAAGGATCACAAAAGGAACAGATCGAGAAAGTATTTCCTGTCTGAGTTGAAATTCTCTGTACATATTTGTAATCCAACTGGAATCAGTTGGCCGGACAGAATGCTTGTAACCTATTGAAAACAGTGGTATTAAGCTCTCTTGGAGATTTTGGCATTGTTCTTGCTCAATTCCATGCCAAAATTTGGCACCGTTTTTGCTCGACAATGGCTCTCGCTGCCAAAATCCAAGATGAGCAGCAAAATGCGTCGGCATCCAATTTTGTAGGAGATAGACAATGTTTGCCAAACCGAAAACAACAATAGGGATTGATCTGGGGACCCATGCAGTCAAAGCGATCCAGCTTTCCAAGTTTGGTGAAAGCGCGAAGGTGGACAAGGCCCTTCTCATCACCCATGACTTGGATCTCTCCGAGGAGCAGCGTACGGAGGCCTTTATTCGCGGCCTGAGAACCATCGCATCGGCTTTTGATGTGAAGAAGAGCATCCTTGTTGCAGCTCTTCCCGGTGAAGATACATTCATCCGATATCTCCGTTTCCCCAAGATGCCGATGGAAGAGCTTAAGGGTTCTATCGACCTGGAAGCTGACCAGAACCTTCCGTACGATCTGAATGAGCTTTCAGTGGACTCGGTTGTCCTGGAAGAGATAACCGAGCGCGGCGAGACAATCATGAAGGTCCTGCTGGTCGCGGCCAAAAATGAAATGATCGAGCAAAACCTCGATCTTTACCGCAGTGTCGGCCTCTCGCCTAACATATTGAATGTGACGACACTCGCGATAGCGGATTCGGTAGAGACAAATAACGGATTCAAACAGGATGAAACGGTCGCACTTATTAACATCGGCGCCTCCTCCACGAACATCCACTTCTGTCGAGACGGAATATCCAATTTCACGCGCGATATATCGCGTGGCGGAAGGGACCTGACCGGCGCTATTCAAAAACTGTTGAAGGTGGACTTTGCGGAAGCTGAAGGAATGAAAGTGAACTATGGGAAAGATCAGTTCGGAAAAGGTCCTGACAGCATGCTTGACAAGCTGGAAGCAGGCAGTTCGCCCGAAGGCGTGCCTGATGATGCAGGGCCTGACGAGGAGGCAAATGCGACGACTGAACCGATGGGGCAGATGCAGTCGAATGATGTAAGCCGCATTGTAAATGCGACCCGCCCTGCTGTCAGTCGCCTCATAGGCGAGATCAGGCGCTCGATAGATTATTACGAAAAGCAGCTATATGAGAAGAATGTGGATCGTCTTATCCTCAGTGGCGGAACGGCGATGTTTCCGGGGCTCGACCAGGCGCTTGCCGATGCGACCGGCATCCCTGTTGAAATCGTGAATCCGGTGCAGGCGCTTATCGTCGAGGAGGATTCTCCCGAGGTGCAGGATCTTATGCAAAATCGGGCCCAGTTCAATGTAGCAGTCGGCCTGGCGGCCAGGGGGATTGAAGAGTTATGATCAAGATAAACCTTCTGCCCAAAGAGTTTGTTCCCAAGCAAAGGAACTTCATTCCGTACCTTCTCCTGGGGGGGCTCACAATTGTCCTTCTTGTATGGTACGGCACCGGCATGGTCACTAACCTGAAAAGGCTTGCAACCAGCAATATCGAACTCCAGGCGCTCAATCAGGAGCTTACCAATCTTGAGGATGCCGTCAGGCAGGTCGAAAACCTCGAGAGTGAGAAGGTGCTGGCTTCTCAAAAAGAGAAGGCCGTCGAGCAGATCATGAGCGGTCGCACCAAGTGGTCGCATGAACTCTTCGTTCTCGAGGGGCTCGTGCCCAATGATATCTGGCTGCAGAACGTAGGCCTGAGCTTCCGACGTCGACCTGTTACCATCGATGCTCCCAATCCCGATCGCGCACCGGGGAAGCCGCCCACGATCAAGAAAACGGTGATGCAATCGTTTCCCGCCCTTCGTCTGAGCGGCTATGCCCTTTCGCCTCGTCGAGAAGAGGGCGTGCAGTTGGTGGGCAAGCTTATTGACAATATTCACACTGACGAGGTTTTTTCCAAGCGTTTCATTGCTCCCGAAATGCTTTCCATTGAAAGACACACCTTTGAAGAGCACACCGTAATGAAATTTGTGGTGGATTGCGAAATCTTGCAATGAAAGGCAGGAGGCCCATGGAATTGTTCAAGGACAGGGTAATAACAAAGGTAGATTGGATCATCATCGGCGTGTCGCTGTTTCTGCTCATGATGGTCACGGTGGTCTATTTCCTTGCGGTCAGTTTCGTCAAGACGCGGGTAGACCAACTCAGCGCGGAAGTTGTAGCGGCAGAGAAGCAACTGAGCGAAACTCGGCAGATTACGGCAAAGAAAGAAGGTCTTCTCAAAGAACTCGAAGAGGTACGGGAGAAGATAAAACATTTCGAGGAGACCTTGCCGACACAAAAGGAAGTGCCCCAACTGTTGACCCAGTTTCAGCGCATAGCCGAACTCAGTGGGGTCAAATACGAGTCAATCACTGCCGAACCCGTCGACGAGAAGGAAACGTACATTCGCATTCCTTTCAAGGTGCGGGTGAAAGGAAAGTACCCCCAGATCGGGAAATTTCTGCGGAGCCTGGAGTATGGCAACCGCTTTATAAAGGTGGAAGATCTGGACATCGGTCCTGAGGTGGAAGGCAGGAGCGAGGCAAAGTTTACTATTAGCACCTATATGTTCGTGAACACAGAAGAGCCTGTTGAAAGCGGGGTGACCCAATCATGAAGATAGACAAAAAGACCATAATCGCTGTTGTGCTTGTTGCGGTCGCCTTGGTGGTGGTAATATATCAGTTCAAAGGTAGCATACCCTCGCCTACCGCGACGATCACGGGCACTATCTCATCCGCGCCCAAAGGTCCGCAGTCCCAGGTCTCAACGACCGTGGCACAGGCGGGCATGGCAGCGGCGGCGAGAAACGAATATGAAACATACATGGCAAACGTGACGGAGTCGGATCTTGACTACGGGAGCAAGGATTTTAGAAATCCGATGGAACCCCTGGTTTCTGCCCCGACCCCGACAAAGCCCAAGCCTTCAGGTCCTGCGACCAAAGTGTCGGTGGGCCCGTCAGATGCGCTCACGAAGGGCTATACCATTGAGGGAATTGTCTGGAATGAGATTGAGCCGCTCGCCCTTGTGAACGGGCAGGTGGTTAGTATGGGAGAACGCTTAAACGACGGTTCGCTCATCACAGAGATCACAGCGGACACCGTAAGATTCACCAACAACGGAATCAAATACTATTTGGTCTTCAGAGAGGAGTAGGTGAAAATGGGCAGCCTCGCAAGAAAAAACAACTTCATCCTTCTGGCCGCAGTTTTGGCGATGCTATGGACGGGTTTGTTTTCGTCCCCTGCTTCCGCGGCCACCAGTGTCGAAAAACGAAAGATGCAGCTGCTGGAACTCTTGGGGCTTGATACAAGTGACACGGCGGTCATAAGAACCGCCCGGGAGGCGCAGACCCTCTATGCGGTCGATGTGATGCCGAGCGGGGACAATATCAATGTTGTGCTCAAGCTCAGCGGCCTGCCCGAATACGACTCGTATCTCTACACGAAGGACAAGAGAAGGCTCGTCGTTGACCTTGCCAATACCATAAATCTCTCGCCGACATCCGTGTTTATGCTCGGCGAGGAAGACCCCATAAAGAGGGTGCGGAACAGCCAGTATCGGGTTTCGCCAAGGCTCATATCGCGGGTCGTCATAGATCTGGGTGAGGAAACCGAGCCCCAGATCAGCGCCGCAGGGAATGATCTTGTGATCTCGGCCCCGGCTGGCAGAGTTATGCTGGCGGCTGTTCCTGCCGAAGCTGTTGAACAGGCAGGGCCGATTGCGGAACCTCTCGCGAGCGAGTCTGGAACTGCCGAGATAATTCCTGCACAAGCTGAAGTGGAACCGGAAGATACTGTTCCAAACGAAACGGTTTCGGTACCCGCCGTCGAAGTGGATACAGAAACGCCGGAAACCGAAGTCGTCATTGCCCGGGCAGAAGAAGCCTCCGAAGAGGTTGCCGTAAATGAAGAAGAGGCGTCAACCGATCAGGCTTCAGCAATCGAAGAGGCTGTAGCTCCCGCTCCCGTTGTCGAAGAGCCGGCCGAGGCCGCTGAGACTCCCGTAGAAGCCACGCCTTCCGAGGAAATCGTGGCAGTGGAAGTGAAAGAAGAACAGCCGATCCAGGCAGCCCTGGCCCCCGAGCCGGAAACGGTCGTGGCTGATGTCGCCGAGGAAACGGTTGAAGCTCCTATAATGCTTGCCATGGCTGATGAGCCGGAAGAGGCGGAGACAGCCTCCCCTGCGGCCGAAGTTTCGCCGGTCCTTCCTGCGCCTGAGCAGATTCTTCTCACCCTCACGTTCAGGGATGCCGACCTGAATGCTGTGCTCGACATCATTGCCCGGAAGGGAAAGCTCAACATCATTGCCGGAAAGGACATCAGGGGAGCCGTAACCGTCAGGCTCGTCGATGTTCCTCTCGACGTAGCATTGAATGCCATTCTGAGCGTTAACGGTTACGGCTACATAAAATCCAAGAACATTGTTCGTATCGTTCCTCTGTCCCAGTTGGGAGAGGAGATCGAGACAACCACCGCGACCTATACGCTGAGCTATGCGGACGCCGCCAAGGCGAAAGAGACCCTCAATGGGTTCCTGACGCCGAACGGCAGCATTGCAGTCGACGCGAGAATGAACATGCTTATCATCACCGATGTCCCGGGCAACATGGACCGTGTTGCAAAGCTGATCCCGCAAATCGATAAGCGTGTGCAGCAGGTGCTCATCGAAGTCCTCATACTCGACTCGGTGCTCACGGATAACGCCGATCTCGGAATTACGTGGACGGCGTTTGACACCAAGGACAACAGTCTGGATTCCTTTGGAAATCCGGATGCGGCCGGCATGCTCTTTGGACTCGCCGATCCGACGGCGCTCAACCTGAACTTTGCCACGCTGCTCGGCTCTGTCCAACTGGAGGCCCTTATTCAGGCCGTGGTAAATAACGGAGACTCCAGGGTTCTGGCCAATCCTAAACTCCTCACACTGAACAATGAGACAGCGAGCATCGAAATCGTTACCGAATTCCCGTACCAGGAGCGCACCTCTACGGGCGAGGGCGGAAACCTCGTGAGCACGAGCTTCAAGGAAGTCGGAACCAAGATGAGTGCAAAGCCCCAGATAACCAATGACGAACATGTTATCCTGACGCTGTCACCCGAACAGAGCAATGTGGTGGATTTCGACCCGACAAATATTCCCATAGTAGCCACCAGAAAAACAGAGACGACCCTTATCGTAAAGAACCATCAGACGATCGTCGTCGGAGGGCTCAGAGAGAATACGGACATCGTCACCATGAAGAAAGTCCCGGTTCTCGGAGACCTGCCGCTGGTAAAGTATGTGTTTCGCAGCGTCAGCAGCCGCAAGCAGGATACCGAATTGATTGTGTTCATTACGGTTCACATCGTCGAATCTCCCGCTCTTCTGCCGGCTGAGAAAATCAAATTCGATGAAATGGGCACTTTGCCGCGTATGCCCAATTCCTCCATTGAACTCATCCGCTGACGAAACTCACATCGGCAAATTGAAAGGCCGCGGGGTATCGCCCGCGGCCTTTTTTATGTGCTTTGTGCAGGGAACAAACAAAGAAACAGGGGAAGCCTTTTCGGCTTCCCCTG
>CAYZZY010000015.1:0-20409 GCA_964482745.1 uncultured bacterium | reverse complement strand
CCAGGTGGCCTCATGAAAAAAGGCCTAAGTGTTCTTAAGTGTTCGCAAGTGTTCGGATCGCGATGGGCAAATGCTGCAATCAGAGAAAATCCCCCTTTCGTCCACCTTTTCCAAAGGGGGAGACCAGCAATGCCCTTTGTAATGGCAATAATACTGTTCAAGTCAGCTTGACATTTGCGTATGCAGGTTTAAAATGGTAGCATGCAGAAAGTCGATAACAGTGGACAACGGAAAATAGAGTCGACCACATGGGGGTAGTAATGAAACGGGGACATATAGACAAGAAGGCCGCAGGCAAGAAGGCCCGCTCTCACATGCTGCAGATGGGCCATTGAGCGCAGGCAACCCTGCTTACCATGCAGGATCTCCTGGGTCTGGGAGGTGTCGAGAAGTTAAGAGCAACCACCGGTCTTGCCGGAGGAATCGGCCATCAGGGCGCCGCGTGCGGTATCCTGGTCGGAGGAACATTGGCCCTTGGCATTGCCAGCGCTGAAGCCGACGAAACCCAGGAAGATGTGGTTGCCAGAGGATGCGCGGATGCGGCCGAATACGTCCGGCGATTCCGGCAGGAATTCGGGAGCACTCTCTGCAGGGAAATAGCCAGGACAGACTTTGACGACTCATGGCAGATCCGAAAGTTTCTTTTGCTCAGGTCAGGGACCTGTATGAAGGTCATATCGAAATCGGTATCGATCCTGATTGACATTCTGGATCGGACAGATGGAATGCAGGACGAGCCTATCCGGGAGTTGAATCGAGGTTTTTCGGAACGAGAGTTTCACTGCGCCGGCTCTGTGGTTTTCAAGGCTTCCGAAAAGCTTGAGAACCTCTCTCCTCTGCCGCCCCACATACTTATCCCTTTCAACGGCGGTATCGGATACTCCGGTTCCACATGCGGAGCCCTGCTGGGAGGGTGCATACGAATCGGCCTTTCAAAAGGCGCAGACATCAGCCAAACACCGATGCTCGCATCCCTCCGACGCATCTTCGCCACACTGATCCGGGGGGCCAGAGCATACAACGATCCTGCTCTTTCACCGGCAACGGACGCGCTGCTTCGGTGCGCCGAACTTTCAAAATGGTTTGAGAATAAGTACCACTCCAATCAATGTCGCACAATCACGGGAACCGACTTCAGTGACAAACAGCAGGCGGCGCACTTTTTTGAGAGCGGCATCATCTCTAACTGTGCCGCCATGGCCGAAGAGACAGCGCTACAAGCTGTAGAATTGACTCGATAGCGGCCAGCGGGAAAAACCATATGCGAACGATACAATTGAGAAAGAACGAAGATCGCCGGGTAAAGGCGGGCCATCTCTGGATATTCAGCAATGAGATAGCCAACCTTAGCAGGGATTTCAAACCGGGCGAAATAGTGGACATAATAAGTCACGGAGGCGGATTCCTCGGGCGCGGATACATAAATCCGCAATCGCTTATAGCGGTCCGGATTCTTAGTCGACACAAGGAGATAATCGACAAGGGTTTTTTCGTGGAGAGGATTTCTCGGGCTCTCGCGCTGAGGCGTCAAATGTTCCCCAGTGAGGAAACATTTCGCGCTGTTTACGGAGAAGCTGACGGGTTGCCCGGTCTGGTTATAGATAAATATGCCGACGTGCTCGTGATCCAGATCTCAACCCTCGGAATGCACGCGCGCCTTGCAGAAATACTGGGGGCCCTGCCGGAAGCGGGTATGGCGGCCGAGACAATCGTCTTGCGGACAGATACACCGCATGCCGAACTCGAGGGTTTTCGCGGAGAAACGAGGGTGCTCACCGGCAAAGCGGAATCCCCCGTGCGGATAGAGCAGGACGGCCTTTCTTTTGAAGTAGACATCATTCAAGGCCAGAAAACCGGTTTCTATCTTGACCAGCGCGAGAATCGCCAGAGTGCGCGCTCCCTATTCAGAGGGCTGAGGGTGCTGGACTGCTTTTGCTACACGGGCGCATGGTCTGTCTACTCGGCCAAATCCGAAGCGGAGCATGTTGTGGGCATCGATTCCTCCGAACGCGCGATCGAGATGGCCGGTCGAAATGCTGCATTGAACTCGCTTGAATCGGCTTGCACATTTGAGACAGCCGACGCATTTGAAAAACTAAGTGAGTTTGCCCACAGCGGAGAAGAGTTCGATTGCGTCATCCTCGATCCTCCCGCCCTGGTAAAGAGCAAACGGCATCTGAAACAGGGAGAGGCCGCCTACGAGAAGATCAATCGGCTGGCCATGAAACTGCTCAAACCGGGCGGAATATTAATCAGTTGCTCGTGCTCCCATCATATCTCCCGCGAACTGTTCTCGCAGATACTCTCATCCGCAGCCCGCAGATGTCGAAAGAATCTGATGGTGATGGAATGGAGAGGGCAGGCCCGCGACCATCCCGCGCTGCTGGCAATGCCGGAAACCACATACTTGAAATGTGCCGTCATGCGGGTTTTATGAGTGCCATCGCTCCGCTTACTCGGCACGGCAAAGCCGCAGTCAAATAATGAATACCATGCGGATTTCATCGGCAAAATAGTCAATGACAAGATGCTCCTGAACGGCGTCGGCGTCATGGTCATGGATGAGGATGGGCCGCATCGCACCATCGTGGCAGACCCGGGAAGAATATTTGTCGGCACAGAACTGGAGAATATTTACCTGGAACTCAGCAACGGATCGATTCACGAATACGACAGTCAACATCCCGACCACTACTCGACCACGACCTTCGGCAGACTCACACTATCGTGGCGCTTCTGGGGCTCCCCTTTGCGCTGGAGTGCCACAGAGGAGGATTGACGGTCGGTTTTGCGCTCAGCCTGATAACCGTTCTTCTGTATTATGGTACTTTCCAGATAAGTTTGTCTTTAGGGAGGGGCGACATTTTCCCTGCGGCAACGGCAGCCTGGATGGCAAACTTCCTGTTTCTCGGAATCGGCGTCGGATTGACCATGAGGGCGCGCACCTGAGACGACGGCGCCCGGCCCGCTCCAAAAGCAATAAAAAATCTACATCTTCTGCATCGAGTCCAGGAACTCCTGGTTGCTCTTGGTCTTCAGCATTTTTTCTTGAAGGAGTTCCAATGCCTCAACCGCTCCGAGGGGGTTCATCACTTTTCTCAGGACCCACACCTTATTCAATTCCTCGGTATTGAGCAGGAGTTCTTCCTTTCGAGTACCTGATTTATTGATATCGATCGACGGGAAGATGCGTTTATCAACAAGGCGCCGGTCCAGATGAACTTCGAGATTTCCGGTTCCCTTGAATTCTTCGAATATGACATCATCCATTCGGCTGCCGGTGTCGACAAGCGCAGTGGCGAGTATTGTAAGGCTCCCGCCTTCCTCTATGTTACGGGCAGCTCCGAAAAAGCGTTTCGGCCTCTGGAGAGCGTTTGAATCGATTCCGCCGGAAAGCACTTTGCCGCTCGGTGGAATAATCGTGTTGTACGCCCTTGCGAGCCGTGTAATACTGTCCAGCAGGATAACAACATCCTTCTGGTGTTCGACCAATCGCTTCGCCTTCTCTATCACCATCTCGGCGACCTGAACATGGCGTTCGGGCGGCTCATCAAATGTCGAGCTAATAACCTCGCCCACCACGGATCGCTCCATGTCGGTCACTTCCTCCGGCCGCTCGTCTATGAGAAGCACGATAAGCACGATATCAGGCTCGTTCTCTGCGATGCTGTTCGCGATCTTCTGCAGAAGAATCGTCTTGCCGGTCCTTGGCGCAGCCACAATGAGTCCGCGCTGGCCCTTTCCGATCGGGGTAAGGAGATCCATGATGCGCATCGAGATCTCTTTTTGTTTCGTCTCCAGTTTTATTTTTTCGTCAGGATACAGCGGAGTGAGGTTATCGAAGATGATCTTATCTTTGGCAACTTCGGGGTCCTCAAAATTGACCGCTTCCACCCTCAATAACGCGAAATAGCGTTCTCCCTCCTTCGGGGGTCTTATCTGTCCCGAAATCGTATCGCCCGTCCGCAGGCCGAACCGCCTTATCTGAGATGGCGAGATGTAGATGTCATCGGGGCCTGGCAGATAGTTGTAATTCGGTGACCGCAGAAAGCCAAACCCATCCGGCAGTATCTCGAGAACGCCCTCGCCATAGATGGAGCCTTCCGATTCAATCTTGGCCTGCAGAATTCTGAATATCAACTCTTGCTTCTTAAGGGTGCTGTAGCCATTGATAGTCAGTTCCTTGGCCATCTTTGTCAATTCGGGTATAGTCAGTTCTTTCAGGTCTGCAAGATTCATACGTCTATCATCCTCTCATTTAACAGGTTTTCATAACATCCCAAATTCAAGTGCGCACCTTGCGCGCGTGAGTAAGGCGCGAATATTCTCTTCGTCCGGATCCACTCCCTTCTGCGCTTCGGCGTAAGAGTTTATCTCAGTCATGCGCTTCCAGCCAGTTCCGGCCTACGCGGACATCAGCGACTATCGGCGCTTTCAGGGGATATGCCGACTCCATTATTTCCTTGACCAACGACTTCATCCGCTGGACCTCATTTGCGGGCACTTCAAAAAGGAGTTCGTCATGTACTTGAAGAATCATGATCGAAGCCAAGCCTGACCCCGCCATTTGCCGGTCCACCTGTATCATCGCTATCTTGATGAGATCGGCAGCGGACCCCTGGATCGGAGTGTTGATGGCGGTACGCTCTGCAAACCGTCTGACACCGATATTCCGACTGTTGATATCCGGGATATAGCGTCGCCGGTTCATAATGGTAGTCACATACCCATTTCGGCAGGCTTCCTCAATTGTAGAATCTATATATTCCTTTACGCGCGGCAGCACCTCAAAATAGTGCTTTATGAAACTATCGGCCTCTCCCCTCTCAATGCCGACATCGGCGGCAAGTTTGGCCGCGGACATGCCGTAGAGTATTCCGTAATTCGCCACCTTCGCCTTGCGCCTCATCTCGGAAGTCACCTCGCTGAGCGGCACATTGAAGATTTTGGAACTGGTTTGATCGTGGATATCGACACCTTGCCTGAAAGCCTCACATAACTCATCATCATCACTTAAATGCGCAAGGATTCTGAGTTCGATTTGTGAATAATCCGCCGACAAGAGCACTTTGTCTTCGTCGGATGGCACGAAGGCGCGCCTTATTTCGCGCCCTATCTCTGACCTGATCGGAATATTCTGGAGATTCGGTTCGCTGCTGCTCAGCCGTCCGGTGGCGGTGACGGCCTGGTTGAACGAGGTATGAATCCTTCCGGTTGAGGGATTCACCAGCAGGGGAAGAGCATCGATATAGGTAGACTTCAACTTGGCAAGCGTCCGATATTCCAGCACTTTCCGCGGCATCTCATGCTCGACTGAAAGCTTTTCGAGCACAGCCACGTCGGTCGAGTAGCCCGTCTTGATTTTTTTGCCGACCGGCAGTTTCATTTCCTCGAACAGGATTTTCCCCAGTTGTTGCGTCGAGTTGATGTTGAACTCTTGTCCCGCCAGCCGATAGATATTTTCTCGAAGCCCATCCAATTGTTCCGATAATTGGGTGGAAAGCCCTTGCAGCACATCGGTGTCAACAGCCACTCCACAGAGTTCCATCTTTGCCAGAATCCTCGTCAGAGGTATCTCCACATTCTTATAGAGTTCATGGAGCCCTTTTTCTTCCAGCAGGGTATCAAGCGTCTCTCTCAGGCGAAGAACAAGATCCGTTTTTTCACAGGCATAGTCGGCTGCTTCCCGCACGCCAACCTCATTCAGTGCCCTGCGTTTTGCGCCTTTGCCGACAAGTTGTTCGATGGTCGTTTTTTTGTGGTTCAAGAACTCAAGGGCAAGAATATCAAGGTCGTGGCTTTGTCTGGAGGGATTCAGCAGGTACGATCCGATCATTGTATCGAAGTCGGCCCCTCGCAGTTCGATGCCCTGTTGCATGAGAAGAACCATCGTACGTTTGATGTCGTGGCCGACTTTCTTGATGGATTCATCTTCGAGCACGGATTTCAGGCAAGTGAGTACATCCTTTGCGTCGAGCTGTCCGAGCGTTTTTCCGCCAAACAGATCAGTTTCATCGCTGTCTTCGGTTTCCACATGCAGTGCATCCGTCGAGTGGCCGACCGGGATATAATAGGCCACGCCCTGGTCGGTTGCGATTGAAATACCCACCAACTCAGCCTGCATCGGATCGTTGTCGACCGTTTCGAAATTGATGCAGAAAAGGGGGCGCCTTTCCATTCTCTTCACAAGCCGATTCAGGTCACGCTCTTCGCTAATGATCGAATACTCAACATCCTCTTTCTCTTCCACATCGCTCAATTCATTCACCATCGAGCGGAATTCGAATCTCTTGAACAAATCGAGGAGTTTCGGTTTATCGAAGTCTTTCAGTTTGCAGGCCTCGATATCGATCTCGATAGGAACGTCGCTCACCAGAGTTACGAGTTCCTGGCTCAGCATTGCAGATTTCTTGCTCTGGCGCAGATTCTCGCGCCGTTTTTGGCCGCTTATTTCATCCACTCGTTCGAGCACCTGTTCAAGGCTTCCGTATTCGTTCAGAAGAGCCGCCGCTGTTTTCGGGCCGATCCCCGGGACACCGGGAACATTGTCGCTCGTGTCTCCCGTCAGCGCGAGCAGATCGCGCATCTTTTCAGGACCAACCCCGAAACGATTTCTCACCCCGTCCGCGTCGTAGAGGAAGTCCTCTTTATGCGGGTTGAGTACCTTGACATTGTCTGAAACAAGTTGAAGCATATCTTTATCGCTCGTGACTATTATCGCTTCTATTCCCTGTGATTCGGCGCATGCCGCCAGGGTTGCGAGCACATCATCGGCCTCATAGTCTTCAACCTCAAATATCGGAATTTTGAAGGCGTCGACGACTTCCTTTATCAAGGGTATTTGATGTCGCATCTCTTCAGGCTGTTCGGCCCGATTCGCCTTATAATCCTCATAAAGCCTGTGCCGGAATGTCTTGCTGGGAGTATCAAATGCCACCGCAATGTAGTCGGGTTTTTCTTCCCTGATAAGCTTGAGAAGCATGCGGACGAATCCATAGACGGCGTTGAGCCAGAGCCCGCGCGAATCGGTCAGTTGCCTTATTGCATGGAACGCGCGATAGGCGTATGAATGCCCATCGATCAGATAGATCTTTTTCTTATCCTTAACCATCAGGGGCAACAAGCCTTTGCTGTGGTTCGGCCGTGGCCAATGGAAGTCGTCCATCTCCCTCAAGGAAGTCGCAAACGACTTCAGCGGCTCTCGTAGCCGCGCCGGGAGTTCCCAGCGTGCTCCGCACATCTTTGAGTCCTTCTATCATATTCCTGCGGCTCTCGCCTTCCCGGCAAAGCTCGAACAAGACTTCATCCAGTAGCTCGGCTCTCATCCTGTACTGCAACATTTCAGGAACAACCTCTTTGCCGGCAAGGATGTTGACGAGTGAAATGTGGTTGACAAGCAGAAACTTCCGCGAGATAAGCCACAGGAGGTGACTCGTTTTATAGACCACGATCAGAGGTGTAAGAAAGCATGCAACCTCCAACGCGGCCGTCCCCGAGGCAACAATACAGCATCGGGAAGCATTCGCTACTTCGTATATTTTCCCGCTAAAAACCTTTACAGGCAGATTCTCATCCCCTATGATCGTCTGCACAAGATCCATATTGGATTGACTGCTGCATGGTATCAGAAATGTAGCTTTCGGGATTCGCTTCAAAAAGAGTCTCGCCGTGTCCAACAGCACGGGCAGAAAACTCTCGATCTCCTGTCTGCGGCTGCCGGGGAGAAGCCCTATGAGACACGACGGATCCGCAACCTCCCTTTGCTCGAGAAAATCCTCGTCCAGCTCGGCCTTCGAGATGCTGTCCAGAAGCGGATGCCCGACGTATGTCACGTCGACATCGACATTACTGTAAAGCTCTTCCTCGAAGGGAAGGATAACAATCATTTTGTCAACCAGCCTGGCAATCCTATTGATTCTTTTCGGTCTCCATGCCCAGACCTGGGGACTAATATAATAAACCGCTGGAATGCCGAGTTTTTTGGCGGTTTCCGCCAGCCTGAGGTTGAATCCCGGATAATCCACCAGGACCACCAGGTCAGGTCGCTGTTGCCGGAGATAGTCCCTGGTTTCAGCAAGCAGTCTTTGGAAATAGCGGATATTTTTCGCGACTTGAACGAATCCCATCACCGCGCTGGATACGAGATCTGCCCGCAATTCGCACCCGGCCTGGCGCATCATTTCCCCGCCCAGCCCCTCCACACGCAGACCCGGTATAAGCTTCTTTGCGGCATGAATCAGGCCGGCTGCATGCCCATCACCGGAGGCTTCTCCGGCAACTATAAACAGTTTTTTTTCACTCATTCGTATTTTCTGCTGCGTATTACCTCGATAATACGAGTGGCAACATCCAGCGCCTCGCGGCCGTCGACCCCTGAAACGATCGGGGAACTGCCGGTGAGAACGCTTTCCGTAAAGGCGGTGATTTCGCGCTCGAGCGGTTCTTCTCTCTCGATGTTAATTTCGTCATAGATCAAAGCCTGCGGATCCTCCCAATCGATCGGCCCCTCTTTGAGGTGATAGCACTGGATTTCCTGAGCCGCGTAATCGAGAGAAAAATATGTATAGGGTTGAAACACGCGTATCTTGCGCATGGGTTCAGCCGACATCCGACTCGCAGTAACATTCGCCACACACCCGTTCTTGAACAAAAGTCTGGCATTGGCTATATCTTCATGTTTGGATACAAGTGGAACTCCCACGGCATCGATAATTCGTTCGACGGGAGAACCGAGCAGGCTTAGAATAATATCCAGGTCATGAATCATAAGGTCGAGGACTACATTTACATCACATCCGCGGATGGTAAATGGCGCCATCCTGTGAGATTCGATGAACATGGGCTTATTAATACGGTCGCGCAGAGTCTGCACCGCCGCATTAAATCTTTCCGAATGTCCGATCTGGAACGTCACCCCATGCTGCTCGCTGAGGAGAATGAGCTTGTCGGCCTCTTCCAGCGTTGTGGCTATGGGCTTTTCCAGAAGCACGTGTTTCTTGTTTGTCAGGCAGTATTCAGTCACTTCAAAGTGTTTATTCGTTGGAACGGCGATGCTCAGGGCATCCACAAGCGGCACAAGTTCTTTGAAATCCTGGAATTCCTTCACACCAAATTCTGCCGCCACGTCCCGGGTTCGTTGCCTATCGGTATCGGCTACGCCGACCAGTTCGACTGCCGGCAATTTCATATAGTTGCGGGCATGGTGGTAGCCAAGATGGCCAACTCCTACAACACCTGTCTTTAGTTTTTTCATCACAAATATGCCTCGTACAAAAAGTGATATTTCAAAAAGAAGCTGGGATAGGCAAACTCCCGCTACCTGCAAACGCCGCGGTCGGAGTTCTCAATAAACTCAATGAGGTGGTCGGTCTGCGTGCACCCATCAAATTCTGAACGGAGTTTTTCCAACGCTTGTTGCGTATTCAAGTTAGATCGACAAATGATCTTGAACGCTTTTTTGATCTTTGTTCGGACTTCCTCCTGTATTCCGTTCCTTTTCATTCCGATGAAATTGACGCCGTGCCATTTTGCCGGGTGCCCGTCCACCAGGGAGAATGGCATAATATCCTTGATCACCTTCGAACACCCGCCTACTATGGCCATTGTTCCAATTCGAGAAAACTGATGTACCGCTGCGAGCCCGCCCAGTATCACTTTGTCGTCAACAGTTACATGGCCCGCGAGGGTGGCGTTGTTCGCCATGACGATCCCATCATGGACAACACACTCATGTGCGACATGGGCATATGCCATCAGCAGATTGTTGTTCCCTATTGTGGTGGCGTTTTCCTCGGAGGTCGAGGCGTTGATGGTCGTGTATTCCCTGATGGTATTGTTATCGCCTATGATAAGGCGCGTCTTTCCTCCATCATATTTGAGATCCTGCGTCTCCGAGCCGACCACGGCGCCGGTAAAAAAACGGTTGTTCTCTCCTATGGTCGTGTATCCATCGATGACCACATGGGCGCCTATACTGCATCCCCGCCCTATAGTCACATTGGGTCCTATTATGGAGTAAGGTCCAATTTCGACACCGGAGTCGATCTCGGCATTCGGATCAATCACGGCGGTCGGATGAATCCGCCGATCTTGTGTATCGGATTTATCAGAGTTTGAATTTTTCATTATGAGAGCCGTTTGTTTAGACCAGAGGGGTTGCTGCCGGCATTCGGAGGTATTCTGGAAACAGCATGATGACAGAAGGTCCCATTAACAAGTTACTCCGATGCTCCAAAAAGAATCTCCGCTTCTGCGGCGAGTTTTCCATCCACCCTTACTTCTCCACGAAGCTTACCGTACTTCTTGTGAAGATTAAGCACATCAACCCGTATCACCATTTGATCTCCGGGGCATACCGGCTTTCTGAATTTCGCCTTCTCAACGCCAAGGATATATGGCAGTTGCCCCTTGTGCCCCGCCTTGCTCAAAATCAATACCGCGCCCACCTGTGCGATCGCCTCGATTATCAGAACCCCGGGCATAATGGGATGTCCGGGTATGTGCCCCTGAAAAAAAGGCTCTGATATGGTGACGTTCTTTATGCCGCACACCTGTCGGTCGCTCAAGCTGGTAATACGGTCAACAAAGAGGAACGGGAACCGGTGCGGGAGTATCTCGCGTATTTGCTGGGCATCAAGGACAATTCCCCGTTTCTCCGGAGCAGATGCGGTCGAAAGGGGACCACCATCCGGTTTTCCGGCATTTGTCTCAGATCTAAGCTGCTTGATAAATTCGACATGGGAAGCATGGCCCGCCTTTATCGCCACAATGTGGCCGATGACGCGGCTTCCGAAGAGTACCAGATCACCTAGAAGGTCAAGCACTTTATGCCGCACAAACTCATCATCAAAGCGCAACGAATCATTCAGAATCTCATCATCACCGATAACGACTGCATTCTCTATACTGCCCCCCTTGATAAGCCCGAGCGACTTCATCTGCTCCACATCATGAAGGAAACAGAAGGTTCTTGCAGGAGCGATCTCGGTGGTGAACACATAAGGATCGATTGTAAAAGAACGGAATTGGGAGTTCAGCGCGGGGTGTCCGTACTCGATCGCATAGGAGAGTTCGAGCCGGTCGGAAGGAAGCGCCATAATGGTTATGCCGTCATGCTCATACACGACAGGACTTGTAATCCTGACCTCTTCTATCAAGCCGTCCTGTTCCTCAGTGCCCGCCTCGGTGAGCACATCGACAAAAGGTAAAGAACTGCCGTCCCCCACAGGCGCTTCGCCGGCGTCCACCTCCGCATAGATATTATCTATCTCCATGCCGGAAAACGCCGCCAGAACATGCTCAATGGTGAGCACTTTTGCCCCGTTTACACCAATTGTGGTTCCCCTTGATATGTCCACAACATGGGAGACATCGGCTTTGATATGAGGTCGGCCCGGCAGATCTGTTCTGATAAATACTATCCCCGTATCCGGCGGGGCCGGCCTGAAGGTGATAGTGGTTTCGTCGCCCGTATGCAAACCAATACCGGAAAACGACACATCTTTTCTAATTGTCTTTTGCCTAGTCACTTTCCGCTTCTTCCATCTCTCCCAGGCGCCTTTTTAAATCTCGGACATCTTTGACTATTGTCGGAAGCCGTTTCATGCTCGCATAGATTCGCAGCCATTTCTCATGACTGGCAGCGGGAAAACCGGATATTATCTGGTTAGGTTCAACATCCTCGGTCACGCCGGCCCGGGCGGCTATTATGGCTCCATCCCCAATCCTTATCCCGTCAAGCACACCGGCCTGGCCCGCTATGGTAACTCCGTTTCCCAGCGTGCACTCCGAACCGACGCCGGCTTGAGCTATGATTATGCAGTTGGACCCGACCGAAGCGTCGCTGCCGATGTATACGAGATTGTCTATTTTCGTACCTCGACCGATAACGGTCGTGCCTGTACGAGAACTATCGATTGTGACATTCGCACCGACTTCGACGTCGTCCTCGATAATTACGGTTCCTTCCGGCACCTCGCCGCCAGCCCGCTGCAATGTCGGATCGGGCGAAGGCCTGCTTCCAATAACAGTACCGCTGTGAATAATTACATTATTCCCTATGAGGGCGTTTCGGCAGATAACAACTCTCGAATAAATCGTGCAGCCGGTACCGATTTCAACATCGCGACCAACACAGACGCCCGGATACAGCACTGACCGATCCCCGATCCTGCATCCCTCTTCCACAACAATCCCACCATGAAGCGCCACGTCTTCCCCGAGATATACATTTTCGCCGATAAGGGCAGAGGGATGAACGCCTTTTGGAACCGGGAACTTGGTAGCAAACAACTCGAGAACCTGTGTAAAGGAAAGATACGGGTGCTCGGTTCTCACAAGATTCTTTTCGCAGGGAGGAACATCGGGGCCGACCATTATTGCGGAGGCATTTGTGGTAGCAAGGAGCGGCAGATATTTGGAATTTCCCACAAAGGTTATATCGCCGGGCCCCGCATCTTTGATCCCGGACACTCCGGTAATCATCGTGGATTCGTCACCCTCGACAATACCGTTGATCAAGTCGGCAATCTCGCTCAGCCTCTTTTGCATGGATTACGCTCTCGGAATAAACCAAACGGGCGGTTATTCCGCTTCGTTCTCACTCATTTCTTTTATAATGTTGTCAGTGAGGTTAAAATCCGGAGAGCCATAGAGCAGGATTCTCTTTTCAAATATCATGCTGTAACCGTCGCGTTCGCCAATCTTTTTTACCGTTTTCGCTATTTCGGGCAATAAACCCCTCAGAATCTTGTTTTCTTCCACATCACGAAAACGCTGTGCTCCTTCAGAATAAACCTTCAAATCATCGAATTTATCGCGAATAAGAGTTTCCTGTTCCTTTGTTTTGTCTTCGGACCAGATGACTTTGTTTGCCTTAAGATCTTCTTCCAGCTTATCTATCTCCGCGCGGCGTCTTTCCACTTCGGCCTGCCTTTTCTCGAGTTCTTTGCTGAGTTCTTCATATTCAGGCGTTTGTTTTGCAACCGCCTGAACCACCCTGTCAAGATCGAGATATCCTATCTTGACCTGCTCGGCAGCGTAGGATCGGGAGGCCGACAATGCAAATATGAGTACTGCCGCCACAAGAGACAACAGCGCAGCAGTCCGCTTTTTGGATGAGTTCCGGTGAATAAGCATCATTACCTCCGTTTTCATGCCTAGAGTTATCCAACCATCGGAGACAGCAGTTATCTCGAATTCAATTTCTCTGTCACGACGTCGGTGACGTCGTTCATTCCGCTCGCATCGGTGTTCAGGAAAATTATGTGGGGAGCATTGCTATCGAAGATGGCCGTAAGCGCCTGATCGCGTCCAATGGATTCGGCAGCCCTCCGGACATCAGTCAGGAGACCCTCGACAGCTTCTTTTTCTCTTTCATGCGCTCGCTCGGCATCCTTGGCAGCCAGGGCTCGAAGCTCTTCTCGCGAATCCTGTATCTTCCTTGTGGTCTGTTGGCGTTTGAAAAACCTAAAACGCTGGTCGGCGAGTTCCCGGTCAAGCTTTGCGATCTCTCTCTGTTTCTCCTGGAACTCCTCGCTGGTCCTGTACCGTTCCACTTCGTGTTTTACGCTTGGCGTCCGCCAGTAGTTGTCGAGAATCTGCTCGATATCTGCGACGCCGATTCTCGTTTCGACTGCGGGGGTTTTCTCCTCCGCCACCGCAAAGCCGCATATGAGGGACCCCATCGCAAATCCAATGATGCATATGCGGGCGACTTTTTGATATGGGCCGAAATGGTGCACAAGTCGAACGGGTTTATGCGCTTTCTTATCGAGTCAACGCGCTTGGTCAAAAGGAAGGATTAAGAGGCAACCTCAATTTTCCCTTTTATTATAACAATGATACCTGTAATTTGCAAGCAAAATCCATATCAGAAACTGATACCCGTTGTAAAATGCAACCGCCCATTGCCTTGATCATCGTCCGGGTTCAGCGGATATCCATAATCGAGTCTGAGGGGTCCTACGGGTGTGCGAAGCCCGATGCCCAGGCCAACGGAAGTATTTATCTTTTCGCTCCCGAAGTCTTTCACTTTTCCCCATGCCTGTCCGAAATCGAAGAAGGCGTATGTCCTGATCATATCCGCAATTGGATAGGAAACTTCCAGCGTCCCCTCAAGCTTGGACTTTCCTCCGACCGGATCGCCATTCTCATGGGGGCCAACGTCCCTGAAATCGTATCCCCGAACGGAGTTCGATCCTCCGGCGAAGAATCGCTCAAAGAGTGGAACGATATCGGAATCGCCGTATTCATCCACAATCCCGGCCTCGAGGCGAGTCATCAGGACAAGCTTTCTCACCAAAGGCCTGTACCAGCGCGCCTCTCCGACAAGTTTGACCAAATCGGTTTCAGCCCCAAACGGCCCCCCGGCGAATTCTATTGATGCCGTATACCGGTGGCCGGTTGTCGGGTCCAGATAGCTGTCGCGCGCATCATTCGTATAGCTGAGCGTGACACTGCTCTTGGTCCGGGTTCCCTCTTCATCTCTTATGGTGTCGGGAGCTTCCGCATCCACGTTGGATATCTCATATGATGAGTAACCGTAGCTGAGACCGACCGAGCTGAAATCGGAGATTTTCTTACCGAATCTCAACCCGACCCCCTGGGATTGCTGGTCGTATTCACTGTATTCTCTATCCACATAATACAGGTCGAAACCGGCGGCAAAAGGATATCCCAGAAAGTACGGTTCCATGAGTCCCAATCGGTATTCGTTCACCAAGGTACCCGGTCTCAAGGCAAGATTAAGCCTCTGGCCTGCCCCCGTGAAGGTGGGCGGATTGAGAAGATCAAAATTATTCTGCGTGATCTGGATTTGCCCTATGAGGGAGTCATTTGAGCTGAATCCGGCGCCGAAATTGAACTGACCGGTTTTCTGTTCTTCTACCTCGAATATGAGATCGCGATATTTCGGATCGTCGGTTTCATCGGTTTCCATATTGACATCTTTGAAGAACTGGGTATTGAGCAACTTCTGCCTGCTGCGCCTGATTCTGGCTCCGTCAAAACGGTCTCCCGGGAGTACGTTAAGCTCACGCCTGATAACTGCGTCTTTGGTTTTTATATTTCCCTTTACATCCACCTTGGCAATATATATGAGATCGCGTTCGCTCACCTGGTGGGTAACCCCAATCTTCTTGTTCTCCCTGTCCACGGCGATTCGCGGCTTGATCCCGGCAAGGATATAGCCCTGGTCGGAATAGAATTCCTGCATCGCGTATGCGTCTTGTTCAACCTGGGTGCGATTGTAATGCTCACCCGGCGTTGTTTTTGCAAAGGCAATAAGCCTGGCATTGTCGAAAACCGTGTTCCCGGCTACCTCAATCGAATTGACGAAATATTGATCGCCCTCTTCAACGACTATCGTCAAACTCACCCTTTCAACGTTTTCAAGGAAATCCACGCGGGCGTCGGTAATTTGAGCATCAATATATCCATGCTCGGCGTAGAGATCCTTTATCGTCTCCAAATCCTGTTTGAAGATCTCGTCATTAAAAAGGCTGCCAAACCAGAGGACACGCGCCTTGAGCTTCATCCGCTTGCGTATGACTTTGTCGGTAAGCGATTCGTTGTTCTCGATTATTATCCGGCGAACTCTCGCCTTGTGACCTTCTGTCACCTCGAAGAGGACTTCGACCTCGGTCGCGCTGATCTCTCGATAGCTTGAGTTGACGGCGGCTTGAAAGAATCCTTTCTGTTTATGGAGCGCCAAGATCGAAGCAATGTCTTTCTCAATTGATTTCGGTCTGTATGTGTCTCCTTTCCGCACGGAGAGAACGGCCCGGATGTCCGCCTCTTTCACCGCCTTGTTTCCGAGAATAAGCACCTCTCTTATAATTTTCCGCTCTGTCACTATATACGTTACCTCTACGGTGTCATCTTTTCTGGCAACGTCGGCTTTGATATCAGAGAAGTATCCAAGGGAAAAAAGGCGGGTGACGTCCTTCTGAACGTCGGACCGGGCGAACAACTTCCCTTCACGCACTCGGATCTGCGCGCGGATAAGCTGAGAGCTTACAAGCTGGTTGCCTTCGATTCGGACTGAGGCTACGGGCAGACCTTCTTCAGATTGTGCCACGGTAACGGAGGAAAACAACATCAAGACCAAAAACACAATAACAAGCGGGAGCAACAGAAACGACTTTAGGGATTTCACTTTTCGAAGCCTTTCGAATCAGCTTGGGCCCCGATGAATCCGATTTACTGATGCCGTGCGGGGCTTGGTGAAGGAACAGGAAATTCAGTTCTTTAGCTGGGGTTCGGGCTCTTTTACCGGCTCCGGAACTTTCTTGACCACAAAACGAAGCTTCTTGCCTTTTTCGTCGGGCACCGCATTCACTGTTGAGCCTTCAGGGATGTTCCCCCTCAGTATTTCCTCGGAAAGCGGATCTTCAATATACTGCTGCACCGCCCTGCGAAGCGGGCGCGCGCCGTAGGCGGGATCATAGCTGATCGTGACCAGAAACTTTTTCGCCTCCTCATTGAGTTCGAGAACAAGGTCCTTCCTCTTGAGGTTTTCGGCGGACTCCATGAGCAGGATTTCGACTATCTTTTGGAGATCCTGATCGGACAGAGAATGAAAGACAATTATTTCATCGATTCGGTTGATGAATTCAGGATTGAACCTTCTCTTGGTTTCTTCAAGCACTTTGCCTTTCATCGCCTGATAGCTGAGCTCTCCCGAGACTCGCTGGAAGCCGAGTGACTTGCCGGAGGTTATCTCCCTCGACCCGAGATTGGAGGTCATAATGACGACGGTATTTCTGAAGTCGACCGTACGACCGGTGGAATCGGTAAGACGTCCGTCCTCGAGCACCTGCAGGAGTGTGTCAAAAATGTCGGGGTGCGCTTTTTCGATTTCGTCGAGAAGCACCACGGAATAAGGGCGCCTTCTGACCTTTTCGCTCAATTGACCACCCTCATTATAGCCGACGTAGCCGGGTGGGGCTCCGACCAAACGAGAGACGGTAAACTTCTCGGAGTACTCGGACATATCTATCCGAACCAGCGCGTTTTCGTCATTAAACAGGAACTCGGCAAGCGCTTTGGCCATCTCGGTCTTGCCGACGCCTGTCGGGCCAAGAAAAAGGAACGAACCCACAGGCCTCCTGTGGCTCTTAAGCCCGGCGCGCGACCGCTGTATCGCACGCGTCAGGGCTTCAATGGCCTCATCCTGCCCCACTATGCGTTTGTGCACCTCTTCGCGCATGTTGAGCAGTCTTTCCGCTTCTGACTCTTCAAGTTTGATTACGGGCACTCCCGTCCATTTGGAGACTATGTATGCAATATCTTCTCCGGTGACGGTATAGCTGACGTTCTCGCGCTTTCTCTCCCAACTGAGTTGCTTTTGTTCGAACTGTTCCTTGAGTTCGCGCTCCTTGTCACGCAAGGACGCCGCTTTCTCAAATTCCTGCGATTCTATCGCTTCTTCCTTCTCCTTCGTGACGTCTTCAATCAGGAATTCCGTGTCTTTCAGGTCGGGAGGACGCGTTGTGCTCTTGAGTCGCGCCCGCGAACATGCCTCATCGATGACATCAATCGCTTTATCGGGAAGGAATCGGTCCGTAATATACTGGTTTGAGAGTCTGGACGCTGCGACGACCGCTTCGTCAGAAATCTTTACGCGATGGTGCGCCTCATACTTGTCGCGCAGACCGTAAACAATCGCTATGGTGTCTTCCACAGAGGGCGCCTCAACCATGATCGACTGGAAACGTCTTGCAAGGGCGGCGTCTTTCTCGATATGTTTCCGATATTCATCAAGGGTGGTCGCACCGATGCACTGCAGCTCGCCGCGGGCGAGTGATGGCTTGAGCATGTTGGAGGCGTCCACGGCCCCCTCGGCGGCGCCGGCGCCCACAATCGTATGGAGTTCGTCGATGAAAAGGATTATGTTGTCAACCTTGCGGATTTCCTTCATAACGGCCTTGAGGCGTTCTTCGAACTGTCCGCGGTATTTTGTGCCGGCCACGAGACCCGCCAGATCAAGTGTGAGAACTCTCCGGTTTACCAGCAGGTCAGGAATGCTTTTCCTGTTCACTATCGCCTGCGCCAGGCCTTCGACAATGGCCGTCTTTCCCACACCGGCCTCCCCTATCAACACAGGGTTGTTCTTGGTGCGCCTGCTTAGAATCTGAATCACACGCTCGATTTCGTCTTCACGTCCGATAACAGGATCGAGTTTGTCTTCGCGTGCAAGCTCCGTCAGATCGCGGCCGAAAGCATCCAGCGCGGGTGTCTGGCTTTTCCTGGCCTCGGAAGAGGCGGAAAATTTGCTCGTGGGTCCGCCCAGCAGTCTGACAACTTCTCGCTGGACTTTCTCGACGTCTATTTTCATGTTCTCGAGAACATGGGCGGCGATTCCCTCGCCTTCTTTTATGAGTCCGAGAAGAAGATGTTCGGTTCCGATGTAATTGTGTCCAAACTTGCGCGCCTCTTCGACCGCGAGTTCGAGCACTTTCTTCGCCTGAGGATTGAAAGGGATTTCGCCGACCGAAACCGTCGACGGTCCCTGCTCGACCAGCTTTTCAACTTCGAGTCTGAGCGTCTTGAGATCTACACCCAGGTTTGCGAGAGCGGCCGCTGCGATTCCTTCGCCCTCTTTCACAAGTCCCAGCAAAAGGTGCTCGGTCCCTATATAGTCATGATTAAATCGCATGGCTTCTTCGCGCGCCAGTTGGATCACTTTGCGCACGCGTTCAGTGAATCGATCAAACATGCGACATCACCCCTCTCCGTATTTCAGCGTCCCTTTAATAAGCTTCGCGCGCTCAATATCGCGGGCGAGAGGATCCATGTGTTCGGGGAAGCGCTTCTGCAGATGCGCCGGCTGCATTTCCACAAGTAGGGCATCCAGGGTATCAGACTTTATCCCCGGAATCAATCCACAATAGATCCCCAATCGTATGTTCGAGAGCAGCTCCATCGCTTCCCGCATGCCGAGTATTTTGGCGCCCTGCAGAATCGCGACGGCCCTGCCAACCTTGTCCTCTATAATAATCTTCTCTTTCTTCATCAAATCGTCTCTGGCGCGCCTCTCCTGATCGATAAGCTCACGCGTGAGTCGCCCGGTCGCTTCAACGATCTCGTCCTCCCCCATGCCAAGCGTGGCCTGGTTTGAAATCTGAAAGTAGTCGCCAAGCATCTCGGAGCCTTCTCCGTGATGCCCTCGCACGGCAATGTGCATCCTGGCGGCCGTCCGCAGGATATCGACAATACGCTTTGTAATGATGAGTCCCGGCAAATGAATCATTACCGAGGCGCGGAGTCCGGTGCCGGCATTCGAGGCGCACGCGGAGAGATAGCCCCACGGTCGCTCGAAGGCAAAATCCAGATGGCTGTCCAGTTCGTCATCAATCGCATTGAGTTCCTCCAACGCGTCTGACAGGAGCAACCCCGACCTCAGGACCTGCATCCGCAGGTGGTCTTCCTCGTTAATCATGAGGCTCAACCTCTCCGATTTGTCGGCGACGACCGCTTTTTCGCCGCTGGTCTGGGCGAGTTCACGGCTTATCAGGAATCGCTCCATGAGGAATTGGCGATCGATCACTGACATGTCTTTAAAACTGTAAAATTCAGCATCCTTAAGCCGCGAGCATCGGTTGGCACAACTTTTGGCCAGCAGCACGATATCCCGCAGTTGAAGGTCTGTACAATGGCTGGAAAACGGGAATCCCCTCAGATTTCTCGCCATCCTGATGCGGCTGCTATACACAATATCCGCATCCGGTCCTTTATCCTTAAGCCAGTAACCTATCTTTGATACCATCTGCTCAAACATGGCACAACAATTCCCTCTTTATTTCCAGGATCCAACTACATGGTTTCAAACTGTTTTATTCTATCCCTGAGCTTCGCCGCCCTCTCATAGTTTTCCGATTGAATCGCTTGTCGCAGATCTTCGTGGAGTCGCCTGAGTTCCGTCTTTTGATTGAGTTTCTCCACGATACGCTGCGGGCTCTTGCCACGGTGATCGGTGGAACCGTGAACCTTGGTAAGAATGGGCCTCAGTGTTGCGGCAAAGGTCTTATAGCATTCGCTGCATCCCAGCCTGCCCTTAGTGCGCACTTGCTCTTCCGTCGTGTTGCAGCCGGGACACACCCGGGGACTCGATCCGCCCGTTGCGTCTTTATTGGCATATTTCTCGAGCGAGTCCAGGGCCTTTCCGATTGACTCGATCGACGAACCGGGCCCGCTCTGCTCGCGGGCGTCAAAGCACTCCTGGCAAAGATCTAGATCCGTCACCTCATTGTTTATGATTTCTTTGAGTTTTATGGTGGCGACTCTGTCCTTGCAAATATTACAGATCATTTAATCACTCTCTATTCGTCCATGCGTCATTCCCAGAGATCGATGTGACACACTGGCAAGCGACGGATCATGCGTGACAACTACGAAAGATGTCCCATG
>CAYZZY010000014.1:0-21589 GCA_964482745.1 uncultured bacterium | reverse complement strand
CGCATGGCGCCGACGGCGCCCTTCCGGATAGTATAATGAAGGTCGTGAAAATTAGCAACGTCAGTGCATCATATCTGCCGGCAGCCACGGTGGCCGGAAGACAAAACCATGTCTGAGAGACACTGAACAAGGGAATGTGTTCAATATAATGATGGTCAGCGGTAAAGTGTTTTTCTGTTTTTTTAGCCGAAGAGGTTGATTTGCGCGGGGGCGGGATTCAAATCTGCATCATTTTTTCGGCAGATGGTCGAAGCAGGAGACGCAGTAGATGACCCCGAATTTGTTCAGACGGTATCCGTTTATGAGTGATCCCCCGCAATCTGAACAGCGCCCGCGCAGATAGATCTCGGCCGAACGCTCAAGCTCTTTTTCCTTGATCGCGCCCTCGAAACAATCTGTGCAAAACCGCAGTCCGAGTGCGCTCTCTTGATACTCCTTCCCGAGCGCCGTGCCGCAACGGGCACAGACGGCATGTTCGGGCCATTGATCATGAATGTCGGAGTTCATTGTACGCCACCCGGCCTTCTCAAGGGATGCATCCGGGAAGATAAAAGCGTCCATTTTTTCTGCCGAATAACAGAAAAGGACCTGTAAGGAGGGCTATGGGGAAGAACAACTCATGCGAAAGAATCCTTTCGAGAGTCTCGAGTGTCACGAATCGTCGCCTCTTATCGTGATTTGGGCAGAGGAGTCTTCAGCAAAATTCCAGGTGAACTCTTGGATGTTTCCAGCTTTGAATTGACGAGCGCCCTGACCCTTGCTATCAGGTCGCGAGTGTTGAAAGGCTTGGTCAATAAATCGTTTGCCAGTTTGCCCTGACCGTTTTCCTCAAGACGCTTGGCTTCCAGAAGGTTTCCGGTAATCAACATCACCGGCGTGTCCTTCAGCCTTGAACTCTTGCGCATCATCTGGAGCAGCTTCACCCCCGTCGCTTTGGGCATGTACACGTCCAGGACCACGGCATCGAAACTATGCTTACGCAAGAGCTTAAACGCCTGTTGCCCATCACGCGCCGTGTGGACGATGAACCCATCGTGCTCCAGAATCGCCTTGATTACGTCCAGGATGTCCGGCTCATCATCGGCAATCAAGATCCGCTTCTTCCCCATGTCTTATCCCCCCTGTGGATCCCTTCGAGTACAAGGATAAAAGCTCGTTGTCAGGGGATACCTAAGAATCTGTTAACGGTTCGACATGGGATACGCATGCACCGGATACTTCCTGCTTCTATGAATATAACTAACTGATCGAGCGAAATAGCTCATAAAAGAATATAATCGCGCCTCCTATTTCGCGTTCGACATTCTATCACGCCGCTCTCCTTTTTGCAAGTATTTTTTGTGGCGCTTCTTCTCACGATATTTAGCGCACAAAGAATAAAACACCCATGCCGGAAACATCTATGCCCGGACAACGGCATGCGCTTAAAAATTAGCCGCCAACCGAGTAATGAGAGCCGAATTATCCTCTAATTCTAAGATAGAGTATCCGTTCTCCCTCTCAATGTTGTCTCTGGGGTTTCAACATTCACTGCTGCTCTTCAGCCGCGCACTATGGCCCCAAAATATTTTGTTAATCCTCTCCATCCTTCCTCGCCCGGGCTTTTCATCATGGCGTCCCCTCATTCGTTGGATATCCGCAAATGAATAATAACAAGCCGTAATTCGTCTCTTATTATGGAGTTTCGTTGTCCGGCGTGTTTTGATTTTTCAGTTTTTATGTGTATAATAACCATAGGTGTGCAGGATACCAGGATATTTGTAAATGATAAAGAAGTTCCTTTTTCAAGCAATAGGGACAATGAAAGAACAGCAGGCTGAAAGGTTTTCGACAACGAAAGATCTGAGGCGTTTGACCATTATCTGCGGGATTGCTCTGTTTCTGCTGTTCTCCCCCCTGTTTTCTGATGCGCACGCCGGCGCCCCCGAGACAGGTGCGAAATATCTTCACCTCGCGCAGGCCGAAGAAATGTATCTCCCCGAAATCGTGAATTCGAACTGGACAACCGAACAGCTCATCTGGGCTGTCGAACACGCAGATTCGGAATATCAGCGGAAGTACGCTGCCACTTTACTGGCCGACCGTAAAGCGAAGGAGGCTATTCCAGGCCTGCTAAGGGCCCTCAAAGACAGTGAAGAGATCGCGCAGATGGGGGCCGCAAACGCCCTGGGCGCCATCGGTGACGTGACCATTCTTGAGGAACTGCTCGCAAATTTCTCCCATGAGAACAGTCGTGTACGACAGTATTCGGCCTATGTGGTCGGAAGACTGGCCAACAGGATGAACGAAGCTCTAAAGGCGAATCAAAAGGTCGTTGAAGGTCTCGAGGGCATTGCCGGAGACGAGGAGACCAACGTGAGGGTTGAAGTGATCTATGCCCTGTACGAAGTGGGATCACCCTCGAGCGCAGATATCTTTATGGAAGCTCTCAGAGATGAGGAACCGAGGGTGAGAAGTTACGCGGCCACGGCGCTCGGGGAACTCAAGACTCAATACGCCACGGAGGCGCTCATCAACGCGCTTGAAGTTGAAAGCGACGGAGATGTAAGGCGAAAAATGGTATCGGCGCTCGGCGGCATCGGTGGCGATTTCGCATTAAATACATTGGTTCGCATGCTTCCAAAGGAGACTGCATTGGTGAGGGCCGATATTGCCATGAAACTCGCCGAGGTGAAATCGCCGCAGTCGGTCGAGATTCTCACCGATCTTCTGCTCGAAGACCCGGATGGCAGGGTTCGCACGGCGGCGGCCGTCGGCCTTTTGAAGGCCAAGGAGCGCTCGGCGATTCAGGCTCTGGCAGAAGCACTGAATGATCGAGTCAAATCGGTGAGCAGGCCCGCCTCGGAAGCTCTCGTATCGCTAGCGGACGAGTCGGTCATAGACGAACTGGTAGAGGCGCTAGGGAACTCTGACACCACGGTTGCCGACAATGCGGCGAAGGCGCTGGTCAGGTTGGGCGACCTCGAGGCCGTCCGCGGATTGGTAAAGGCTCTCGACAGCCCGAACCAACTCGAGGTCACGCGCGCACTTGACGTGCTGCAGGAGATAACTCACAGGCCATACCATTCCGATGCAGAGAAGTGGAAGGAATGGTATAAGGAAAATTTCGTCACCGAAGGCTAGCTCCTCCAAAATATGGAGATCGGGATTTGGACCAGGGGAAAGAGCGAGAAACAATTGAGAGAATGCGCGAGCATCTGATCACCTGCCAGAGACTCGTCCTCCTGGGACGTCTTGCCCCCTGGATAACGCACGAGGTCAACAACCAACTCACAGGCGTGAGCGGGTATGCGCAATTGCTGCTCGGACAAGAGCGCGCCGCGGCGGTGGCCGAGGAATTAGGCAAGATCAATTCATCCGCCAACAAGTGCCAGAAACTGATCGTTGACCTGAGACGCTTCAGTCGATTCGGCAACGCCGAGCGGGAATACAACAACATAAGCCTGATCATACAATCATCCCTGGATATCATCCGCAGCCAATTCATGAAAAGATCGCTTACGTTGATTGAGAATTATTCGCCCGATATCCCGCCGGTCGAAGTGGACACGACCGCCCTTGAACAAGTATTCGTAAACATACTGCAGAACTCATTTGAATCGCTCGAGAAGGACGGCGGCAGCCTTACTATCTCAACGCTCACAGAAGGCGGGAACGTTGTCGCCACATTTGAAGACACCGGACCGGGCTTGAGCGAAGATGCACAGGCCAACCTTTTTACTCCTTTTTTCACAACCAAGGAGCATCTGCGCTGTCCCGGACTCGGGCTCTCCGCCGCAAAAATGCTTGTTGAAGCGCACGGGGGAACCATCGAAGTAAACAACATGGCGGAAGGAGGCGCCTGCGCAAAGGTCAGCATCCCTTCCGAACCTGTGACGGAGTAAGAGGAGCATTGGAGCCAACATGAAGATTACCATCGAAGTGGTTGAGAATTTCCTGAAGAGCCTTGATTGCAGATACGAGAAAGAGAAAATGTCCCTTGCGGGAATCGACAATGTCGAGATACGACTATTCAATCATTCTACAGGAGAGCAGGCGGCCCGAGTCGAATTTCTGAGCAATGTCCTCACCAAGATCGACTATTGGGATCAGGACAAGAAAGTAATCGAGACAATAAAGTGGGATGAGTAGGCAGAGCAGGCATATGCTCTGAGATCTGCCTCTCTCACATCAACACGCGAGCCGGCAGGCAATAGCCGGCGCCCCATAACCCGCCATTTCCTCTGCCCGCCTTCTTCGGTCGCACACCAGATGTTTCGAGTACATGCCCCGAATCGAAAGGTCTCCTCTATGCGAGAGGCTGAGCAGGATGCCATCGGTGTTGGAGTTGACCGCTTAATGTGGGGTAAATCCTACCATCCCCTCCTTATTCACTTTCACGTCAGTGATTCGAAATAGCTGAAGGGTCTTATGTTCTCCGGCCAACTGACAGGTTACCGTTATCCCGGCAACTTTCAGGTTGCGGATCATCTCGCCTGTGGCGAACACGGGTCGCCCTTCTTTCAAGCGTTGGCGCGCGAGATTAATGCCGTCAAAATTCACCGTGATCTTCCCCGGGCTGTATTCTCTTATGAGGTATAAGGTTTCCGGCGGCTTTTCTCTATTGTAATAGAGCACAATCGGTTCAAAAGAGGTTGCAAACAGGAGATCGGATCCCACTATCTCGCCTATCATCCGCGCGGCGATTTCGTCGTTATTCGCTTTTCTTAGAAAGAGCAGCTCCGGAAGACTCGGCCCGAAGGATGCCGCCAAAAGAAGCAAAAGGACGACGGCTTTTGCCAGATGGAAAGATCGCCTTTCAAGCCATGCCAGGCCTGTATCGATTTCATCGGCCCCCGCAAAACAAAGCAGCAGGAAGGATGGAAGCATGACGAGAAAATATCTGTCCCGGCAGTACATCCCGATATAAAAGATGTACGCGCTCAACAGCCACGAAGCGGCAAAGGCCGCGACGAATACCTTCCGGCGCGCGAGCAGCACAGCGGTTCCTATCGCGGCCAGGGCAACCAGAACGGGCGTCAAAGTTATCAGCACGGTCGATGTCGTCGTTTTGAGAAACAGTCCAAAATCATAGAAGACAAAGAAAAAGCTGCCGAACTTTGAGGATAGATGGGCGACCAACGCCGGCCTGTATATGGCGGCCATGCATCCGACAAAGCCCAGCAGTGCGAACAAGAGAAGCCTCATAACAGCCGCCGGCCTGAGCCCGCGCGCCCCATGAAATAAAAGCAATAGAAGCGGCGCCGCAATGAACATGGCGCTGTTCGGTCTCGCGGTCCATGTCGCCCCGCAGAAAAACCCGAATGCGACCGCGAGCGCCCTGCCCTCCCGTGCAAGTGTTCGTTCCAGCAGATACAGGCTCCAAAGAGCGAATGCAAAGCCCATTATTTCATGTGTAAGATAGGTTGAGAACTTGATAAAGACGGGAGCCGTTATGAACGCAATCGAGGCGAAGGCGGCGGTTTGCCGGGTGAGCAGTCGTCGAGTAAGTTGATAGAACGGCCACACGCTTAACGAGCCAAAGATGACCCCGAGCGTGTTCAACACTATTGTCTGATCCCAGTCGAGGGCGAGGGCAAGTCGTGTGGCGGCAACGAAGATATACATCATCAGAGGATGATACCAATAGGAAGAGTACACGCCCTGTTCGATATAGAGAACTGCGGAGACTCCGGCACGGAAGGCATCGGGCTCGCCCAAGGTCGGCCGCATGAAGAAAATACCAATAAGAAAATATGCCGCCGCAAGAATGAGAGGGAATGCCGTCCCCCAAAACTTTTCGTTTGGATCGGCTCGAACGGGTGATTCGTCAGGAGAGTTTGGCATCGAAATGTTATCCGTTTTCCGGGTCGAAGACTGCTTCATCTGACAGAATAATACAAATCGGCTCTCTATAAGTCAAGCATCGCCGCGAATCGATGCGGATGGCATTCGTTTCGCATATCGCCGGGCCGCATTTTCAGGCAACCGTCTTTTCCAGCACGCCCGGCAGATTCTTCTTGACAAAATCCTCCGCCACGCCTACAATAGACAAACTAGAATGTTTGACATGCTAGTTTTCCTCTCTGGGAACATGCCACATGGGACACAAACGCGAAAAGCCAAAGGGATTGAAAATCAGTGAGCTTGCGGGGCTCGCAGGCGTTTCCATCCCGACTATCAAGCACTACCTCAAAGCGGGCCTGCTCCCTCGTCCGACCAAGACGGGCCGTACCATGTGCTACTACGACAAAGAATGCGTCGAGAGGGTGCGCCTGATAAAAAAGCTCCAAACGGAACGCTTTCTTCCCCTTGGTGTAATCAAGAAGGTAATCGAAAGCGGCAATTCCCTCGACGGCGAACTGGCGTTCGGTGAAGCGCTGATGAGTGTCGCAGCGTTTTCGGACACGGTCGACATGATCCGCAGAGGAGCGATTTCAAAGCATACCGGCTATTCCCTCGCAAAGATCGATAGGATGGAAGTGCTTGGGCTTATTCATCCGCGAAAAACGACCCGGGGAAAAGAGTATGACACTATCGATTGCCAGATCATCTCGCTTATGCAGCGGAGAGAAGAGGCCGGCCTTCCGTTCGAATACTCACTCGAGATGATGTCGATCTACCGCAGACACATCCATACCATTGTCAAGGAAGACGCGAAGTTTTTTGTTCGATACATGCTTGGCAACACCGACGTAACTGACGCCGCAAGATATATTCGAGAAGGAGACAGAGCCCTTGGCCCGTTCATGCCACTGATAAGGACTAAACTTGCCAGGAGTAACGCGGAGCGCATTGTTGACTCCATGAATTCGGCCGGAGACAATTTGAAAGAAGCCCTGCGTTTTCGGACCCTGCGCCAGATTCGGAAAGATGTCGAAAGCCATCCACAGACCTCGCGCGCTCCTCTCTGGCTCACATTGTCGGGATTATTGCATCGAAGCAGGCTCATGCCCATTGATACGAACAGTCGCGAGACGGGCCTGAGAGACGTCACCCTCGGCCTCCGAGATCTAAGCGGAGGCCGAACAGAAGAGGCATTGGCGCGATTCGAGCACGCGGCTATTTCGGAGAGGGTCCGTCCGCTGGCCGCAACGCTCACAAGTTTGGCGCATATAGAGAGCACGACTCATGTGGCAGGGCTTCTGGCGACGATGCCTGTTCTCACCGAGGCGCTATCAAGTTTCGACGCTTCGCGTCAATGCGCCTCCGACACAGACACCGAATATCTCGCCTCATATTTCAGAGGAGTGGGTCTTTCCGTCATTCCTGAGGTTTTCGACACACATGACAGGGCCGCCATTGATCTTCTGAAGGTAATCACCTCTCGGGACGCAGCATGGACCCGGAACGTTCACTCGAAGCCATTGAAACGATTAGTCTGCGAAATCAAAACAAAGGCTCGCTATTTTCTCGCCCTCGTGTATCTGCAGGATGAACTCTACGAATCTGCCGAAAAGATACTGGCGCCAATGAAGACAGAAACCGGTTTCTACGGGACGTGGGCCCGCAATAAACTTCGCGAATTCGACTTAGATGTCAAAGGAGAATTGCAGTGGGATACAAAATAGGTATTGATGTCGGCGGCACATTCACGGATCTGGTTTATAACGACGGCACAGATTCCATAAAGGTCGTAAAGACGCCGACCACTCCTGAAAACCAGGCAATCGGAGTGCTGGAGGGGCTTCGAAAGATCGCCTCTACTGAAACGCTGAGCCTTGGCGAACTCCTGAAAGACACGGAGCTGATAATCCATGGGACCACCGTCGCGACCAATACCATGCTCGAGTTCGACGGCGCGCGGACGGGCCTGATCACCACGCAGGGATTTCGGGACGATATAGAGATACGACGCGGAATCAAAGAACGCATTTTCGATCCCCGCTATCCCCCACCGGTTCCCATCGCCCGCCGCCGGCACCGCCTCACCGTGAACGAACGCATCGATCGCGAGGGCAATGTTCTTGTTCCGCTTGATGAAGCCGAGGCCGTAGATGCGGTCCGAAGACTGAAGAAGGCAGGAGTGGAATCGATCGGCGTCTGCCTGTTCTTCGGGTTCCTGAACCCGGTCCACGAGAAGAAGATCGCGGAGATAATCAAGCGTGAGCATCCGGATGCCTATGTTTCGCTCTCACATGAGGTGTTGCCACAGATACGGGAATTCGAGCGGGTCAGCACCACGCTCGTTAACGCCTACACCGCCCCCGGACTATCGCGATATCTTGAAAGCCTCAAGATCGAGCTTGGCGTCTCGGGATTCCAGAGCGAGTTCTTCGTCATGCTTTCGAACGGAGGGATAATGAATGCCGCCTACGCCGGCAGGAACTCCGTCTACAGCCTTTTGTCCGGCCCGGCCGGCGGGGTGATGGCGTGCTCACAACTTCTGGGCGACCTGTGCAACGAGCCGAACTTGATAACCGTCGACATGGGCGGCACGAGCTACGATGTCTCTCTCATACGCGACAACAAGCCCACCGTCACCACCGACTATTGGGTGAGTCGTTATCGGGTAGCGGTCCCCATGCTCGGCATTCACACCATTGGGGCGGGCGGTGGAAGCATCGCGTGGGTCGACGCCGGCGGCGCGTTGCAGGTCGGCCCGCGGAGCGCGGGCGCGGTCCCCGGCCCTGCCTGCTATGGCAAAGGCGGGACCGACCCGACGGTGACCGATGCGAACCTGCTGCTTGGTTTCCTCGACCCCGATCATTTTCTCGGTGGTGAGATGAAACTCGATCCCGAAGCGGCGAGACGATCTATTGACGAGAAGATTGCCGCGCCTCTTGGCCTCGACACCGTCCGCGCGGCCAACGGCATTTTTCGAATCGTCAACAACAATATGTCAAATGGGATCCGCGTTGTTTCGGTTCAGCGAGGATATGATCCCAGAGATTTTGTGCTCGTGGCCTTCGGCGGAAACGGCGCGATACACGCAGGGGTGCAGGCACGCGAGATCGGCATCCGCAAAGTCATCGTCCCCAGAATCGCGACGGCCTTTTCCGCGCGGGGTCTGCTCAACTCGAATATTGTGGTCAGCAAGATGCGTACCTTCATAGCGCGATCGGACGACTACGATCTCGACGGGATAAACAGTCTGCTCGCTTCAATGCGTGAAGAAACGGCCGGAGATCTTCCCGATCCGAGAAAAGAACGGTCCGGTTTCATGGGTGAGATTGAGAACACCTATCAGGTGGACATGCACTACAAAGGTGAGACCCACGAGATAACCGTCCCCTTGAACTCCGCCAACGGCCAAGTTCGAGCAGAAGACGTCGCACAGGCGGTTCACGCCTTTCATGCTGCTCACGAAAGCCTGCACACGTTTGCCAATCCGGATGATCCGGCACATATCATGAACCTGAGGCTTGTGTCGATCGTCCATACGCATAAGCCGCCGGCAAACAGGCTGGAATTTTCCAGCGAGGATCCCTCGAAAGCACTCAGGACAAAACGCGACGTCTATTTTGATGAGGAGGGCGGTTTCGTCGGTACGCCGATCTACGACGGCCGGCTGACCCGGTGCGGGAACGTGATGCCGGGGCCATGTGTCATCGAGGAGCCGGCAACGACCATCGTCGTGAATCCAGGACAGGTCGCCCGGCTGACCGACCTCGACAATTATGAAATCATAAGCGATTGAGGCATAGCCTCCGCGATGTCCGCCATGTGCCAAATAGACAGGAGCAATCAATGAAAGATATCGATCCAATCACCGCCGAGGTCATCCGCTGCGGTCTTGTGACTATCGCAAACGAAATGGGCGATACAATGATCCGAACCGCCACAACGCCCACCTTCAGCGAGTCACACGACTTTTCAACGGCGATATTCGACGGCGGCGGCAGCATCATCGCTCTCGCCGACGCGCTCCCGATTCACATGGGTGCATCCAAGTTCTCGGTGATGGCCGCGCTGGAACAGTTCGGCCAGGATCTGCATACGGGAGACCTGATCGTAGTCAATGACCCTTACCACGGGGGTTCTCACCTGCCCGACTGGACCATGATGACACCCATCATCTTCGATGGCCGGATCGTTTTCTTTCCCGTGACCAGGGCGCATCAGGGTGACACGGGAGGGGCCGTCCCGGGCGGATACAATCCGGCGGCCACCGATATATGGCAGGAAGGACTGAGACTGCCTCCTATAAAGATTTACGATCGAGGGAATCCAAGAGACGACATCATCAAGATGCTTCAGATAAACAATCGCGAGCCCACCTTCATAGGCGACCTCAAAGCAATGATGGGTTCGGTTCGCGTGGCCGAACGCCGACTGCTTGAAATGCTCGACAAGTACGGCGTTCAAACGGTGCTGGACTGTCTCGAATACATCACGGACTACACCGAGCGCAGGTTCAGGGCAGAGATAACCGATTGGCCCGACGGAGTCTATAAGGGAGAAGCATATCTGGAACATGATTGTCAGGGTGTCGAGGACATCACGGTGCGGGCGACGGTAACGGTGGCAGGAGACTCCCTGAAGATCGACTTCACAGGCTCCGATCCCCAGACACCCGGCTTTATCAACAGCTCCATCCCCAATTCATATTCCTATGTTTTCCTCACGCTGTCCAGCATGATCGACGACTCGATACCGCGCAACGAGGGTCTCTTCAGACCGGTCGAGATCATTCTGCCGGAGGGGAGCGTTGTCAATCCCCGGCCTCCGGCGCCGTGCACTGCGTGTACGCTCCATGCCGGAGGCGAAGTCGGCGAAGCCGTCGCCTTCGCGCTCGAACAGGCAATACCCGAAAAGGCTTACGTCCAAAACATCAAGCTGGGAATGCCCCTTGTCACCTACGGAACCAACCCTCACACCGGCGAGTTTTATGTCGATCAGAACGTCACCATGGCCGCCGGCTGGTGTAACGCGGCCAGCGGAGTCGATGGCTGGGGCGCGATGGCGCCCTTCTTTGGCGCGATGACAATGGCCACCGGCGAGTTGCACGACATGTATTTCCCCGTGCAGACATTGGGGCGCGAATACAGGACAGATTCAGGCGGCCCCGGAAAATGGCGCGGAGGATGCGGGACTTCACTTGGAATGAAGGCGCTCGCTCCGATGTTCCTGCATACCTACGTTATAGGCACAAAGTATCCGATGCGAGGGTTCAATGGCGGCATGGACGGGTCTCCGAACAAGTATGTGATAAGGGTGGGAACACCCAGCGAGCAGATAATCGAGCGGACCGCTTTCGAAGAGCCGCTGTCGTCGGGACACGTTATCCTTGCGGATCTCGGTGGCGGCGGCGGATGGGGCGACCCGCTCGAACGCGACCCGGCGGCGGTACTCGACGACGTGCTTGATGAATATGTCTCATTCGAAAGAGCCCGTGAAGATTACGGCGTCGTGATAAACGCGAATAATATGACCGTTGACGAAAAGGCCACGATGACTTTGCGCGACCGGAGGGCAAAGGAGCGCGACAAGAAACATCTCCAGAAAGCCGAAACGGTTGATTACCTGTCACCGGAATGGCAGAGACTCTGCCGGGATGCGATAAACAAGGACGAAAAATTCGCCAGGCTCGCCGGAAACCTTTCAATCGAGCTTAATAATATCATCGAGGATTGTCCCGACGGCACTACCCGTTTCCTTTATTGGCGCTTCGAGGATGGCAGGCTTATTGAGACCGTGGTCGGCCTGCGGGAAGAACTCGGCGACAGAGAACCTTTCTTCACGACAACCGCATCATACGAGACCTTCATGAAAATAAACACGGCAAAGACCAGTGTCGATGCCGCGGTTATGGACGGGCTCCTTCGGTTCGAGGGCGACCTCGTGCAGATGATGCAATACGCCGACGCCCTGAACCGCTTCACCGAGATCCGCAGGATCATCCCGACGAAGTATTAAAATCTATCGCGCACGGAGCGCTTGACAGCATACATGCGGCGACCTTAGAATATGGCGTGCTTAAGTTCTCTCTTGAAAGGGGGTCGTAGTGGGCCGGATCGCAAAGTTCATTGAGGAAGAGGCGAGGAAGGTATTTCCCGAGGTTGTCGCAATCCGCCGCGACTTTCATGCTCATCCCGAGCTTTCTTTTCAGGAACTGCGGACCTCAAAAAAGATCGCGTCGATACTTCAAGATATAGGGCTGGAAGTCACCCGAGATATAGCCACGACCGGCGTTGTCGGCTTGCTGCGAGGCTCCGCCGACGGCCCCACCATTGCCCTCCGGGCGGACATGGACGCGCTCCCGATCACCGAAAAGACCGGGCTTCCGTATGCGTCCACTACGCCGGGAGTCATGCACGCATGCAGCCACGACGGCCACATGGCGATGGCCCTGGGCGCGGCCATGGTGCTTTCGAAGATGCAGTCTGACCTGAAAGGCAACGTGAAGTTCGTCTTCCAGCCGGCCGAGGAGGGGTATGCGGGCGCGCGACAGATGATAGAGGAGGGCGTGCTGGAAGATGCCCCGAAGATCGAAGCCGCGTTTGCGCTCCACATCGATTCATTTGGAGCACCGGGCACGCTTTCGGTCCGGGAAGGACCGATGATGGCGTGCGCAGACATCTTCAATCTTACCATCACCGGCAGGGGCGGCCACGGAGCGGCGCCGCACGTCTGCGTGGACCCGATACTCGTTTCGGGCCATGTGATAACTGCGCTCCAGAGTATAGCAAGCCGCCAGATTGGTGCAACCGACCCGGTTGTATTGAGCATATGCACCATTCATGGGGGAGATGGGCCGACGATAATACCGGATACCGTAAAAATGAGCGGCACGGTTCGGCTCTTTGATCCGGCCATCCGGAAGAACATGCCCTCGATGATGGACAAGGTTATCGGTGGGGTCACTTCCGCATTTGGCGCTACCCATGATCTCAATTATGTATTCGGCTACCCGGCCACCATAAACGACGCTTCGTTCACCTCGATGGTCCGTTCCGTAGCAGAGAAGATCCTTGGAAGCGAACGCGTCCACCTGCTGGCGGAGCCCCGGATGCCCGCGGAGGATTTTTCCTTTTTCCTGGAAAGGGTACCGGGGACGTTCGCGCTGCTGGGAGCACGGCCGTCGGACAGAGAAGCGTTTCCTCCTCACAGCGCTCGATGCGCTATCGATGAGGCGGCGCTGGAAACGGGAGTGAAGGTACATGCGGCCGTGGCCGCGAGCTATCTGGGCGAGAACCTCTGAGGATCATCCTGCCAAACTCGTACAATCCTCGAAATGGCCTCCATCAATTTCCCATCCATAAAAGGTATGGACGGGCTTGATTGAATGCCTGCAGCGTTTCTGTGAGAATGGTGTCCACATTTTCGATCGTATATCTGCCCTGACCGGTGAGAAGCATCTCCCAGGCTCTCTTCTCCCGGACGTCCGAAGCGCCGGAACCGGCATCATATGTTACCGATTGTGAGAAAGTCGGAGAGGACTTTCAAATCGTCGTTCGTTGCATTCAGTCTGCGCAAGGCGTTTATGAGCGCTTCACGAGCCGAAGACTCCTGGAGCACTGCTCTCAGCAGGTGTTTGCTCTCAGGAACTCTGATACCATCCCGTTCAGCGAGGGAATGGGCCAGTCCGAGCACCCTGCGGGACGCGCGCTCAAACCGTACTTCCACCGTTATGTCTTCCGGCGCAAGGTTCCCATCCAAGTCTCGGAACTGGCCGGCGAGGGCTTCCTCATTCAAATCCATTTCAGTCAACAACGAGGAAAGAGGAGTGAAATCGGACATGATGACCGTTGTCAATAGCTGAATCGGCGCGACTGTCGAGAGCCCCTGTTGTGCGGCCTCCTGCTGTGACCGATCCAGTATCATATTGAACTCGCGTGCCGCATCAAAGGACGTTTGGTCACATACTTCATCTCTCTCACAGAGCAAGTTGTATATGCGTACTATGATTTCTCCAAACCGATCGATCCGATCCTCTTTTTTCTTAGCCAGACACTGCATGATGAGATCAGCCAGATCGACAGGAACATCACTTCGAAGCTCCGTGGGCGAGGGTGGGATATGGTTTCTTATCTTGCCAATCAGATCGTTCCAGGAATCGCCGGTGAACGGAGGAACTCCGCAGAGTGTGTGGTACAAGGTAGCGCCGAAAGAATATATGTCGCTTCGCCTGTCCACGTTCGGGGGATCAAAGATTTGTTCCGGCGAGCTGTAGTGGATTGTTCCCAGCACTTCGCAGGATTGCGTGAGGCGTGTCGCATTGAGCGCACGCGCTAACCCGAAATCCGCTACTCTGACGTCATCTTTCTTGTTGAAAAGGATATTTGCCGGTTTGATATCCCGGTGAAGAATGCCTCGGAGGCCATCCGGGGTAATGCGGTTGTGCACATACTCCATTCCTTCGGCGATCCCTTTGGCGATTCTTAGGATACGGTTCAGAGGCAGGGAATTCGAGGATCGAATGATCTCATCGAGCGATCCACCATCAAGATGTTCCATGAAGAGAAAGGGGATGGAATTGATATCCTGAACAAAAAACGCACGAACTATATTGGGATGCTCACCGAGTCCGAGCCAGATCCTCATTTCTCGCCGAAAGCGTTTGACCATTATTTTGTCATTAAGATATTCCTCGAGGAGTGTCTTGGCGACGACCTTCTCACCTGTTTGCGTATCGTCCAGAATATACACAAGAGCCATACCACCGTCGATTACGTCGATGATGCGAAGGTTTTCAAAGAGATTCTGTCCTCTACGGTACATAGTTACCCTTGCTCTTCACCGCAATGGCCAATAAACTCATCAGGAGCATTATGTATCAATCGATTTCTCCACCTCATCAAGCTCATTGAGCAACTCCAGGTAATCGGCGTATCTTTCTCGGGGGATTTTCGCCGCCATCTTCTTAACCACGACGATAAGGGACTCCGGGACTCCTTTCTCTCGCAGCGGATCGAGGGGCAATTCGCTTTCGGCATGCTGCCAGGCCATACCGGCCATATTGTCTGACTTATAGGGCGGCTCGCCCGCGAGGAGATGATACAGGGTGATTCCAAGCGAGTAAATGTCGCTTCTACAGTCAACGGCAAGGCCGCGGACTTGTTCGGGCGAGATGTATTGGAACGTTCCCGCAATATGTCCGCCCAATTTTTCCCCCGATACGTTTTGATCGGCGAGTCCGAAATCGCTGATCTTGACGGTGTCGTGCCGATCAATAAGAAGATTGGCGGGCTTGATGTCACGGTGTACGATTCCAGCCTTGTTGGCGGCGTTGAGCCCCCTGGAGACCTGGATGACGATATCGAGCGCGTCGGGTGTCGGCACAGCCCCCTCGAGATTAATTAACTCTCTGAGATTGGTCCCGTCCACAAGTTCCATCACGAGGAATCCAATGCCCTCCTCCTCGCCAGCGGAATAGATCTGAACAATATTGGGGTGATTTAGTTTTGCCAGGAACCTTGCCTCTTCTGTGATTCTCTTCACACTGTCTTTTCGGAATCCCGAGAAGAGCACCTTGATGGCCACCTGCCTGTCCAGATGTTCATCGTATCCCTTGTACACTGTCCCTGCAGTACCCGCACCAATTTTCTCAATCAGGGTGTAAGGCCCAAGGAATTTCTTTCCGTCCATTTGATTGAGGAGGGGTGCCGATACCGAACGGAGAGTCTCGGGTGCCTCTTTCAGGCCGATGATATTGAGAAGAAAGACGGGCTTTGGATAGGGATCGAGCCTGACTTCCCCGCACTCCTTCACATCGAACAGGTCTTCAAAAAAGTCCAAATTCTTGCGTGCAACCAGTATCTGCCCCTCACTCGCCGCCTCGGCCATACGCACACACAAATTAACGTTCTTTCCGATGACCGTGTAATCCATCCTCTTTGAGGAGCCAATGTTGCCCACGGTGGCGAAGCCCACATTAACAGCCATTTTTGTCCCCACCGATTTCTGTCCTCGCCGGCTCAAAGACATGGCAAGGTCGACCTGGTCACGCCTGATGCGAAGAGCCGCCTTCAGGGCGGCTTGCGCATGGTTTTCCTGCGGAATGGGTGCGCCGAAGAACGCGATGAGACCTTCCTTCGTAAACTTGTCGACCGTGCCTCCGTGTTCCAGGATCGCCTGGCAAGATTTCTCATAGACGGCGGAAAGCAGATCAATGGCCTCCTCTGGTTCGACGTTTTCGGAAAGCCGTTCGAAGCCGTCAAGGATGAGTACCAGAATGGACAGGTGAACCCGTTCGCCCCCCAGCTTGAGCTTATTGGGATCTTCGATTATCTGAGATAGCACCTGGGGGGACACGTAATTGGAGAAGGCTCGCCGCAGCCGCGCGCGCTCGCGCTCTGTCTGCCAGTGCAGGTAACCTGCACATCCGCCATAGGACAGAACAATGGCCGTGCAAGGCCGAACGATGTCCAGCGCCCAACCGGCCATCGAGAACACCACGAATCCGCACATCACCCAGAGGGCAACCAGAGCGCCCGCCAGTCCGGAGAAGGACAGCGTCCTTACTCGTGATGAAAGGACTCCCAGGAGAACGGAAACAACGAAAGTGATCGCCATTTCCAGCGTTGTCGGCACATGGGTGAGGAAGCGCCGATTCACGATCGAGCTGATGGCATGTCCGTGAATCTCGGACAGAGGCACAAGAGGCTCGAGCGGAGTCGGTCCCATGTCGGCCGCTCCCGAAAAAGTGACGGCCAGGATGACAAACTTGTCAGCGATCAGTTGTTTCGCCGTTTCCCTCGCGGCCTGATCGTTTGAGAGCGCGTCTCTCAGAATTGTGTGAAGTGGATAATGTGGAAGGCTTTCTCCCCACCGACCGGAATAGTTGATGAGCATCCGCGCCTGCGAATCCACCGGAATATACAGATCCTTGCGAGTGGTGGAATCAGGCATAAGGGCATTCTTGAATCTCACATATCGGCCGGGCTCCACTTCGATGTTCTCTCGCTCAATATCGAGGAGCATACGCGCAATTTCAATATCAATGGAGGGGAAATAGCGATCATGAAGGTCTATGAAGAGGGGCAGGTGTCTTGCGACCCCATCCTCGTCCGGCACGAAGCTGATGTGCCCAATCCCCTTGGCGACACCCATAAAGAGGGGAAGCGGCGCCAAGGTCCGCGTGGCCCGAAGAGCACTGGCATTTTCTTCCACCGGCAGGTTGTAGGCAAAACCTGCCACCACTGAACCCGAAGGGAATTCTTGCGAAGGAGCGTCTCGGGGATCATCAAGTCGGAATCCGGCGCCCAGGAAAATGGCCCCATTATCCTCGAATGCACGCGCGAGCGCGAGATCTTCAGCGGTGGTGGATTCCTCGGAAAAAAGAACATCGACAAGAATGCCCTTCACCTGTAACCCGCTGATGATCCGAACGATTTCGGCAATCTGAGAACGCGGCCACGGCCAGCGTCCGATCAGGGCGATGCTCCTGTCGTCTATATCTACATAGGCGATTTTTTCGGAAGACTGGACGGCATGAGGGAGATGCATTCGCAGGTCGAAAAGTCTGTTCTCGGTTCGAAGCAGCGATGATGGGAAGGAGAGGCTGATCGCGTAAACCGTCAGCCAGCATGAAAGCGCTATCCCCACACACGTGTATGCGCGGGACCTCGATGACCGGATATCTCCCGCTTTCCTCGCGCCGACAATTGTCGGCTTGAGCGCGTCTGGAGTGCCAGTTGGGAATAGGGGTTCATCGTCACGCATGGCCGACGCCTAATCTACGATTACCGCCACCTCGATATTTATCCTCGGATCGCATGCGGCCGCGCTCAATGCCCGTTCCCGAAGGGCTACCGCTCTCTTTTCTGGAAGAAAAAGGCCGAGGCGTTATCCATAATACCACAGCACGTCAGGATCTGCAAATTGCCTTCCCAACCAAGAATGCTGGAAAACCGCCGCCTTTGCGTCACTGACGGAACGCGGGGTTTGCTTGCAAGAAGATTATTAAAGTAGTATCATTTGTACAGATCATTCGATTCTTCGTATTTCACATGCCAGACATGGCCTGACGCGCTGGCCGAACATCCAGACTGGCGGATCGAGGCGCTCGGGAATGCAGGGGGATGTCAAGGCAGATGCAGACGATCGAGTCTGACAAGGCGCGAGCGTTGGTTATGCTGGTCGCCTGCGCCCTCTTTTCGATATTCTCTTCCCTTTCAGCTACAGCGGAGGACGACTCTCATACTGAACAGGCAGGGGAGAGGAGCAACTCGGCATTCGTATACGCGATCGATACCTCTTCGAGCATGCGCTATATATTTGACGATCTCAGGGGCGTCGTCAAGAAGGCCGTCGATCACTGTGGCCCCGATGATTGTCTGTCAATCGTCCTGTTTGGGGACGGCGTCTCCACTCTTGCTTCCTACACGTCAGTGACTCCTTCGAAGAAAGAATTCATCGAGAAAAGTCTGGGTTCGGCATCTCCCGAGGCTCTCTATACGAACCTGGGTCTTGCAATCAAACGGAGCATCGAGGAATTGTACAGCTATGCCAAAGACAACCTTGCATCGAATTACCGCCTGATTCTCGTCACTGACGGAAAGGATCATCCGCCGCCCAACTTCACCAGGGACTATTCCATCGAAGAGGCGCTTACCCGGTTCCCTGACTTCCTTCCCGGAACCCAGTGGTCGCTGCACTACATCGCTCTGAAGGGCCAAGTCGATCCGGAGCTTCTCGGAGTCATTGAGAAGTATGACGGGACCTTTCTCGATGTCGAACAGATCGCCCGGCTGTCCCAGACCTCCGAGGGAGAGGTGGTTAGCAGAATCCTTGAAAACTTGGATGAGTGGAAGCGACTCCGGAGCACAATCATCGAACACGATGGAGAAATCAAGCTGAAGAAGCGCGATGGAGAGGAATGGATCAAAATTCCAGAGGATAAACAGCAGGAGGTTTTCTATGGCGATCGGATCTCCGTCGGCCCGGACTCTTCGGCTGTCATCGAATTTGGTGTCTTCGGCAAGATAGGACTCATGGAAAACGCCGAAGTCGGCCTGGATCAAATCCAACAGTTGCCCATTTCCCAGTCGGCAACGATTCGGCTCGATCTCGATGGCGGGGCTGTCTGGAATTCGATCAAGGCGGCACCAGGCAGTTCTCTCGAATATGAAGTGTTGACTCCGATCGCTCTCACTGCTGTGAGGGGTACCGTCTTCCGGCTCTCCTTCGATCCCGACATTCGCGAGCAAAACATCGCCGTTCTTGAGGGGAAAGTGGAAATCACCTCCTGGGATGAGGATCGCCAAGTCGAGGGCTTTGTTGTTGAGAGCGGCAATTCCAGCACGTTCTCTTCTGCAACAGAACGTCCGCCACCGCTCTCGATCCCTGACAAGATCATCATCGAGTGGACTACATGGAGAGAGCGCCTGAAGCATGAAACGCCACACGAATCTCGAAAACCGATAGAGATCAACCTATGCAAATATGTTCCAGAAACAGAGGAATTTTTATGCAAATATATCAATGAACTCGGCCTCGGTCCTATAGCGGCAGGCGAGACGATAGAAAAGAGGCTCAGGCTTGAAACGCGCGAAATCGACGCACAGGAATCACTGCGCATTTTTGCCGCACTCGACATTATGCTCCCCGATTGGGCCCTTTGCTCGATTGCTGTTGACATGGATGATGTGTCGAATGGCATCGTGGATATCTCGATCGCTTTGCACATCGATGACAAGGCTCGCATCCCCCCCGGCAGCGAGTGGAAGGGCCGCCTGGTTCTCACAAGTCCGGATCAGATCGTGAAATTCAATCAGGACGGCATCATTCCCCTAAGGCTTTTCGCGCCCGAGGGGCGGCATGCGGCGCGACCTAGCCAACCCTCCTTCAAAACGAAGAGGAGGACTGTCCGGATTAATTTTTGGTTTATCATTGGCGCTTGTCTACTCATTGTTGTCATGCGGGCGGTTAGACAGCATGGTGCGAGAATCATTCGCAGAATCAACCCCATTCAGTTGCGCGGATGGCTCCTGGTCACGGATTGTCCGGCCGGAGTCGAGGCGGATGATATTGATTTGGAACGTCTGGGGCGGGAGATGCGCGATTCAAGCTTTGTCATCGGCAGAAGCGAACGTGCGGATATCCGGCTTCCCCATACTAGCGTGGACAAACGTCATGCGCGCATCTATGGCGTCAAACGAGGTTCGCGGACCAAGATGCATATCAAGAGCATTGGCATCAGCAAGGTGGACGTAAACTTCTCTCGGATTTATCAGTCGGCGGTCGAACTCGGAGACAGAGATGTCATAGAGATTGGCGTATTCCAATTCCTCTACTCTGTCTCTCATCTTCAACAGGTCGTGGTACACTTCAAAGACGGCAGCGCCAGTCACGGGGTGTTGCAAACCTGGGACATGGAGGGCGACAGCTTCTCACTTTTGCATCGGGACAAAGCCGGCAACGAGACGGCCACGCATATCGATTTTAGCGAACTCAAAGGGATTTTCTTCATACAGGAATACGATGAGAAAATCGCGAAAAAGATACGAAGGCGGGCGAAGTCAGGTCAGAAGGATCACATAGTTGTGGAGTTTCTCGATGGCGAACGACTTGAAGGTCATACCATTGGGCGTTACGTGCCGGAGACGCCGCGATTTCTTATCGCACCCCTCTCGAAAAAGAAGGAAGATCAGAATATTCTCTACGTGCTCGTCGAGAGAAGCTTCACGAAAAGTGTGTCACTGGTCACGAAATAGTCACGCGAAACATGATTCGTACGGGAATATTCCCAGCAAATGAACAAGATATTCTTGATGCGATGCGCTTGGTACCGGGGACGTTCGCGCTGCTGGGAGCACGGCCGTCGGACAGAGAAGCGTTTCCTCCTCACAGCGCTCGATGCGCTATCGATGAGGCGGCGCTGGAAACGGGAGTGAAGGTACATGCGGCCGTGGCCGCGAGCTATCTGGGCGAGAACCTCTGAGGATCATCCTGCCAAACTCGTACAATCCTCGAAATGGCCTCCATCAATTTCCCATCCATAAAAGGTATGGACGGGCTTGATTGAATGCCTGCAGCGTTTCTGTGAGAATGGTGTCCACATTTTCGATCGTATATCTGCCCTGACCGGTGAGAAGCATCTCCCAGGCTCTCCTGTCCCGGACATCCGAAGCGCCGGAATCGCCGTCCCAGCCGATCTTATATCGGTCGCAGAATGCTTCCGCGATAAATGAAAGCGCCGCCAGCTTCGGATCCTTGAAATCGTCCCATGGCGCATGCGAAGGGAAGTCGTGATGAAATGCAATCGCCTCGCACAGTGTTTCGGGCAGGGACCACTTTTCCGTCAACCATCCGCCGATCTGTGCGTGCGATTCACCTAGTATCTCCTTCTCGGCCTCAAGCATTGGCGGTTTGTGTTTGAATGTCTTCTCGAAGACGGTGGCGAACTTGCTGCCGAAATATTCATCGATGATGATTTTCCCGATATCGTGCAACAGACCGGCGGCAAAATCGATCCCCTCGCTGCGAAAACCCAGTATCCGTCCAAGAATTCGGGCAACGACCCCGCACCCGGCACAGTGCAGCCAAAAGTCCTCTTCCTTGTAGATAGCATGGGAATCCAAATCCTTGATAACACCCATTACCAGGATGCCGAGAGCGATATTTCTTACTTCATTAAGCCCGAGGAGGACAATCGCAAGCTGGAGCGAATCCACCTGGCGGGACATCCCATAAAATGGCGAGTTCGCGACCTTTAATACGCGAG
>CAYZZY010000013.1:17431-21872 GCA_964482745.1 uncultured bacterium | reverse complement strand
AGCAGACGAAGAGGTTTGGGCGATGGACTTGTCCAGAGGACGGTCCCTATGGTGTGGATTCGCCGGGGATTCTCCGGGTACAGTCTCGAATCTGCGGCCGCTGACGCGATCCGTAATTCCGGCACAGTTCCCTTCAAGGTTGTCCTGCACTTCCGGAAACAAAGCTATCTCTATAGGAGCATAATGGCGCGCAGGCGGTTTCGTGCACGGTCTCTATCCGAAGCTCCTGATAAGTGAGCCGACAATGAGGAACCAACCGTCGGCGAGCACAAACAGAATTATCTTAAAGGGAAGTGAGATAAAGATGGGCGGAAGCATAAGCATGCCCATCGACATAAGCGCGCTGGCGATGACCATGTCGATGATAAGGAATGGAATAAAGATGAGGAAGCCTATCTGGAACGCGGTCTTCAATTCGCTGATCATGAATGCCGGTATCAGCACATGTGTCGGGACATCGTCGGGATTGTGCGGCGCCGGGATCTTCGAGAGGTGGACGAACAAGCCGAGATCTTTTTCTCGGGTTTGTTTGAACATGAAGGTGCGGACCGGTCCTATGGCCGTGTTGAATGCCTCCTCGTGGGTCAGCTTCTTCTGCAAATACGGCTGCAGGGCTTTCTGGTTGACCTCATTGTATGTGGGCGTCATCACGAAGAACGTCAGGAAAAGGGCCAGCCCGATGAGCACCTGATTCGGCGGCATCTGCTGTGTGCCCAGTGCCTGTCGGAGCAGGCCGAGCACCACTATGATGCGGGTAAACGAAGTGACCATTACCAGTATGGCGGGGGCCAATGATAATACCGTCAGAAGAAAGAGCAGTTGGAGAGTATCGGATACCTGCTGTGGTGTCTCGGCCTGGCCGACTTCAACGCCGAGGCGCGGGATAAAGAGTGCGGGTTCCTGGGCAATCACCACCGTTGCGGAAGCCGCTACTATCAGGACGGCGAGAGCGGCAATGCAACGCAGTTTTCTATTCGTCATCCCCTCGTCGCTTCTTTCGGGCAAGTCCCCTCAGACGGCCAATCTGATCGTTGAGCATACGAAGCTGATCATCGAATATTGAATCTTCTTTTTCAAGCGTTTTTTGAAATTTTGACATCGATTTATCAAAGAATCCGGAGAATGTCCGGCCGGAGCCCGACGTGTAAACGCTCTTTACTGCATTCTCGATCTGCACAATCTGATTCTCATCTTTGATCGTAGTCAGCAGGGTGATGTTGCCTGTGTTCGTGCCGATAATAAGCAATTCGTCTGCGAGCCTCAGGAAATAGATGACAACTTTCGGGCTGAGATATACCCGGCCCACGAGGCGAACCGCTCCTTCCGAAAAAGGCCCCGCCGAACCTCCGGTAAATTTCCTGATCGTCCACAGGACCGCGTAAAGCAGTCCAATGACTATTGCCAGTGAGAATATGGCGCGTATGATCGCCCCGAAGAATCCGCCCGAGCCGAGGGGGACGGGATCGGAGTAGGGGAGATAACCTGCCCCTTGGTCCAGGGAGTCAGGAGGGGCGTTGTCTGCAGTGACATGCGAAGCTGGGAGGGGGTCATCCCCGTTTACAAGGCAGGGTGAGGGCAAGAGAAGCAGCAGGCTCAGAATAACGACTGCCGCATAACCCTTTTTCATTCTTCTTTCCCGTTCTGTTCTTCCGGCTTCTTCTGTTCGGCAAATGGTGATATGATTTCCAGGATGCGAATGCGAAGCTTTTCGTGAATCACGATTACCTCGCCTCTACCGAGCTTTTGGTTCTCAACGTATATATCGACAGGATCGCCCGAAAGTTTGTCAAGCGGCACGATGGAGTCTTTGTCAAGTGTGAGTATGTCCCCGAGCGGAATCGTGGTATTGGCAAGAACGACGTTGAGCTTCAACGGGATTTCGCCGAGAAAGTCAAGGTCCGTTGGATCGTCTCGGCGGGCGGGCTCGGGCTCGTGAACACGAGGCTGGCGGCGAGCCGTCGCATCAATGATAACGCCTGCGTCAGACTGTTCCTTATTGGGAGCGATCTCCTCGCGATCTTTCGTGTCGGTCATTGATATACAAACTCCTCGAAGTATACGTTGGAGATTCGGCCGGTGACCAGAAGACTGTTTATCCTGTTCTGAATCTCGCGCCGCAGCCTTTCCCGGTCGCTGTTTGTCTGTACCTGTGTAATCGACTTGGAACTGAGAATGTTGTTGACCTGGTTCTTGATCTGGGGAAGCCTCTTTTCCAGTTCCGCCTGGATCTCGTTGTCATGTACTTCCAGTGTGATGACGGCTTTGAGATATCGTTCTCCGTTCGAGCCTGCGGGATTAACAATCAACGGATCGATTTTGAAGAACGTCAGGTCCTCCAACTCCATCCCTGCGGCTCCCGACATTCCTTCTTTCATGCTGATGCGGCGCTGCTCTATTGCCGGAGCGATATAGAACCCTACGATCAACAGCGCAAGAATCGCGGATATCGCGATACCTGCCACCACTATGGTGGTGTTTCTCAGGCTGAAAAAGCTCCGCTTTTCCTCTAAGTGCCTACCCTCCGCGGCTTCTCTTTGTCCGGGGCGTTCCGGCGGTTCACGTTCACCCATTATATCTCTCCCCCTTTTGGTTCGGATTGTTTGGCTTGATCGGATTTTAGTAGTATTTCCACGCGTCTGTTTTCCTGTCGTCTTTCCGGGGTCTCATTTGATGCAACCGGATGAAACTCGCCATAGCCGGCGACGGTGAACCTCCCCGGCAAGAGGTTTCCGTCCTGGAAGAGACGCCGCGCAACGCTGATCGCCCTGGAGGTGGAAAGCTCCCAGTTGGAAGGGAACCGGGCCGTATTGATAGGTATATTGTCCGTATGCCCTTCCACGACCACCGTGTGTGGGCTTTCTTTTAGAATGGCAATCAATTCGTTGAGTACCGGCGAAGCGTCAGGGCGGAGGTCGGCCTTGCCGGAATCAAACAGGATTGGGCTCTGGATTGTTATACGGATGCCTTCATCCTCCTCTTCAACTCTCATTGTGTCCTTCAGGCCCGCTGCATAAATCGAGTGTCGAAGGCGCCTGATGATTTCATGGGCCGGGATCGCGGGTGACAATCTCACGGCGGGAATGTCTTCAAATCTTATCACGCTCCGCTCATGAGGCATCATGCCGAGGGCCTCCTGGAATGACGAGAGCGCGCGCCGAAAGGCCTCCTCCCTGATGGTCGAATACGACATGAGGAGCACGAAAAAGGTCAGGAGAAGCGTCATAATATCGCCGTAGGTAACCATCCACCCGGGAGCAGTCGGCGGGTTGACACCTTTCCCGTTTCCACCGTTATTGTTGCCGTATTTGGACAAATACGTTCTCCCGACTTATGCCGCTGTCCTTGGGACTGTCTGGACGTCTTTACGCAGTTTCGGCGAAATGAATGCTTTGAGCTTCTGTTCCACAATACGGGGATTGTCGCCGGATTGAATCGACAGTATCCCCTCTATGATGACTTCCTTAATAAGTATCTCGCTTTGTGTGCGCGATCTCAGCTTCCCTGCCAGGGGAAGGAATATGAGGTTGGCCATCAGCGCTCCATAGAATGTTGTAATCAGCGCTATGGCCATGCCTTGTCCGATCTGCGATGGATCCTCAAGTTTGCGGAGCATGGCGATGAGACCGATGAGGGTTCCTATCATGCCGAATGCGGGAGAGTAGGTGCCCATCATCGTTAAGATTCCCTGTCCGAGCGTATGACGGGATTCAACGTATGCCAGCTCGGTTGTGAGGATGTCCTTTATGAGCTCCGGCGCCGTGCCGTCAATGGCAAGGCGGACGCCCCTGATAAGAAAAGGATCCTTCACCGTTTCCAGTTCCGATTCGAGCGTCAGAATACCTTCCCGCCGTGCCTTTGTCGCGTACGAGACAAGGGTCCCGATCATTATACCCGGGGTCTGGAGTTCAAATGCGAACGCATTGCGAACCGTGTTCAAGACCCCACGTATTTCGTGCAGAGGGTAGTTGATCAGAGTCGCCGCGATGGTGCCCCCTGCCGTGATCATAAAGGAAGGCAGGTGGATGAAGGTCAGAATTCCGGTGCCTCCGAGCATCATAGCGATGAAGATAAACGTAACTCCCGAAACTATGCCGACGATGGTTGCGACGTCCACAGAACCATTTCTCCTTGCTTTGATGCCACCCCGTTTTGTGCGTGCCTGCGCGATGGCGGGTTACTGCCGTTCCGTTTCACTTTTTTCTTCCCGGCGGTCGCGTACTTCCGGCAGGCTGCCGTACGCGAGCCGTTTGTATCCAATAATCTTTTCTATTACCTCATCGACTGTTTCAAGCACAAGGATCTTCTGGTCGCTTGTCAAAGTGACAATGGTGTCGGGAGCCGCTTCCACAAACTTGATCAATTCGGCGTTTACGGCAACTTCCGACCCGTCAAAACGAGTGAGCTTAATCATGTCGGTACCCACTTTTCCCCAGCCGGCGGC
>CAYZZY010000013.1:0-17331 GCA_964482745.1 uncultured bacterium | reverse complement strand
TCCGATGCGCGGCCGGCCAGGGCAGAGTCTGTTGAATCTCTGTGGTATTCGATGGCCTGTTTTTAGGCGCCCGGCTTTCCGGCCCTTTCAGCTATCACAGGGCGTGCGAGCGCCTTTGCCGTTTACCGTGCAAGGTTTATGACTTCCTCCAACATGTTATCGGCCACCGTGATCGTGCGTGCATTAGCCTGGAAACCGCGCTGTGCCAGGATGATGCCCGTGAATTCGGTCGCGATGTCCGAATTGGATCCCTCAAGGAAGGCCTGCGCTATGGCGCCTCTTCCTCCATTTCCGGCTATCCCGACGATGTGTTGGCCGGAGTTTATGGATGGCACGAAATAGTTGTCGCCTTTGGCCATAAGCCCTTCCTGGTTCGGAAAAAGCGCCAATGGCACCTGGGCCAGAATCCGCGTCAGCCCGTTTGAGAAAGCGCCCGTGATGACGCCGTCATTGCCCACAAAAAAGTCTTCGAGCGTTCCGATCGGAAAGCCGTCCTGGCTGAAAAGTACGAGCGTATTCTCACCGCTCAGGAACGTCATATCATTGAAATCGAGCGTGATGTTCAACGTTGGCTCCGCGCCCGTACCGGTGCGGTCGATCGAAATGATATCGTTGTCGACGCTCAGGAACTGGCCATTTTCGTCGTACTCTATAATCCCGTCGCCGACACTCGTGCCGAACGGACTATCGGCAATATATTGAAGCGTGTTCGTGCCTATGCGCGTGAACGCGATGGTTATAGGCACGGAGTTGCCGAGCGAGTCGAACACGTTAAGCGCGGAAAGAATGAAGCTTTCCCCGTCCGCCGCTGTGACTTCCGTAAACGCCGTCGGCAGGCCCGGATTGTAGAGGGCGTCGAACACGCTGCGCGAAATGGTTCCCGTGCTGTCAGTCGCCGTGAAAATTACCTCGGTGATTGCGTTGCCGATTCCGAGGTCACCCGTGATTGTGATGGACCCGTCGGCGTCAATGCTGACGCTGCCATCCACGATGCCGAAGGCGGTTTCTAATGCCGCCGCGAACGCGGCAAGGTCGGATGCAGCCCCGACCGTGAACGTCGTGCTTATCTCCGCTCCTCCCTTCAGGCCCGTTATCGTGATGATGTCACCGGCCACAAGGCCGAGGTTGACATCCGATAAGTCTGCGAGATTGGTGAGAAGGGTTGCCGCTGTGGCCGCCCCGAGCGGTATTGTGCCCGTTGTCACATCTCCCATTGCAGGGCCGTCGATCACCGTCCCCGTGGTCGCAATGTCGCCGGAGGCATCAAAATTTCCGGCAAGCTGCGCGCTCGAGGTTGCGCGTGCAATCGAAAGCCCTATCGGGATAATGATATCGGTGAGCGGTCCAACCGTATTGATTACTTCGTCGACCGCCTGAAAGCCCTGGACTCTGAAACCTGTTGACGGGTCTACGAGCTGGCCGTCTATCGCGAGCCCGAAGGACCCGTCACGGGTGAACTTCAGCCCCTCACCGTCAGTCAGGATGAAGAAGCCCCGGCCCTGGATCGCCAGGTCCGTCAGGCTGCCGGTGGCATTCAGGCTGCCCTGACTGAAGTCTCTGTCGATACTGGCAAGCGTTGTCCCAAGGCCAAGCTGGATCGGGTTGGTCCCGAATAACTGGCCGTTTGGGCCGGTCGCCCCGGCGAGAGTCTGGCTGAGGACCGTCTCGAATCGGGCGGTGCTTGCCTTGAAGCCCACCGTGTTTACATTCGCCAGATTATCACCGATTACGTTCAGCGATTCTGATATTGTGGTCAGACCGCTGACGGCATTGTACAATGCGGAACTGATTCCCATTTTCTCTAGTGCTCCCTATTTCCCGTATGCTGCGTCTGTCGTTCGGCAGCATCAGGCTTCCCCGAAGGGTCCGGCCTGAAGGGGCTCGACTATGCCCCCACTGAGGGATGGTTCGTTTTTCGATTATGCATTATTGGGTTCTCCGTCCATGACGACGGCACTGTCGATGTTGGTGAATACGTTTCCTCGCATCTCCTCGCGATCGAGCACAGTGATCACGGTTCGATTCGAAATGCTGACTACCAGCGCGGCTTCACCCACGAGCACGAGCGAATCCTTTGCGCCTTTGGTTTGAGCGCGATTTATTGCGTCGACAATCTTTGCCTTGTCCTCATCGCTCAACTTGATGTTTCTCGCGTTGAGCCGTTGGAGGGCATGGGCTGAAAACCTGACGCCTTCCCATTTTTCAATCTCTTTTCTGATTACGGCGTCGAACGGCTCGCGCACGCTTTTTTCCCGTATTCGCGGCGTGCGGGGCGGCTGTATTCGCCCTACGGGCTGTCCTTCGCCGATGTTGATTTTGTCAACCATGAGATTGCCTTCTCACACGATGCGCACTATGTCTTCCAGGGTTACTATCGTTGTGTCGTCGATGACGATCTGCGGCGTTGAATCGATGAATCTGATCTCCGTTGCAATGCCACTGACATATCCTCCCATGGGCCCTATCGCCTCTATCCCGCGTCCGACGAGCGCCGCCGCCTGAAGCATCTGAACCGTCTGCATGTTCTCGTTCAGTTTTTCCGTCTCACTGAGCGTATTGAGCTGTGCCATCTGGGCGATAAAGTCTCGATCAGTAAGCGGATCGAGCGGATCCTGGTTCATCAGCTCCGTCACAAGGAGCATGAGGAAATCCGATTCGTCCAGTTGATTGTTGCTCGCCAAAACCTGTCCCGATGCGGCGGATGTCGCAGCGGAATCGACTGATACTATTGAAGCCATCTCTTGTTCACCTCCCTTCTTATGCCAAATAATCGATTATGCCTTTTTTCGTTAGAAGCAGTTGCATCTCTTTAGTTTCAAAGGAATCCTGCGTTTCGGTTTCATATTGAGCTTGTGACGGCCCGAAGGACCATTCTTCCTCCCGATGCGAGCGCCTGCCGGTGTCGGCGAGGATAGTAAACTGGCTCAATTCGAGGCCCTTTTCAGCCAGTCTCCGCTCAAGATCAGCGAGGTTGTCCTGCATCACCTGTCTCACAGCTTCATTCTCGGCCCTTATCTCGAGGCGCATGCCATGCTCGTCGGCAAGAACGCGAATGGTCAGCCTGCCAAGGAAGTCCGGTTTCAGGCGGACGAGCACTTCGGTTGATTCCGAACTCTGGGCGATCCGTACTCCCTGGATGAGCTGGTCCGCCAAATCTGCATATGCCAGCCCTGTACCCTGGACCATTCCCGGTTGCGCCGGCATCCCGGAGAGACTATGGGTGAATCCGCCGCCGACCGGAGTTCCCTGCATTATCGTGTTTGCGCTATTCATTCCCTCAAGACCGCCAGGGGCAAGAACGCCCTGCGAAAGGGCAGTCCCTCCCGGAATCAGGGTCGCGTTTGAGACTGCACCCTGGTGCAAGAGATTTAAACCGGCAGCGGCGCCGGCGTTCTGTGCCCCTCCCAATGCCGGATCGAGTGCGCCTTCATCTGCAATCAGAGACTGCCCCGAGGCGATGGGCGCTCCGTTTATCCCGGCCTGTCCGCCGCGTGCTTCTATCGAAGAGGCTTCGCCTCCGGCCTTCTCTCCACCGGAATTTCCGCTCCGTCCTCCGGACAGGGTGTCACCGGTCTTAGTCGCAGTCCCCGATTGAGGCTGCCGCGGCTCCGTGTTCTGGTAGACCGGCCCCGAAGAAGCTGCCTGGATGTCTCCATACTCTTCTCGCTCAAAGGCGGAAGAAGACCTGTCTTTGCCGGAGACAGGTGAATGCGGAGCGCGAAGATTTCGCGATAACCTCATATCGTGACCGTTTTTAAGGGCTGTGGAGGCAAAAGCGGTTCTCTCTCCGGCCGCCTGGATCATTTTGTTTAATGTGTCCGTGAATGTCCCGGCGCCTGCAGAAAGGAAACCTCCTGCAAGCATACGGTCCGAAACTGATTCAGCGCCGTAAGATGCCATGCTCGCGTTCTTTGCAGATTCGGTGCTCAGAGCGTTCATTGCATCACCTTCTTTCACGGAAACTTCTCATGCTATTCGTTCTCATCCGGAAACTTCATCTTGCTCGGATATGAGCAGGGTGCTGACCTCGGCCGCCTTGCCCGGATCCATCGATTCCATAATCATGGCCGCCGACCTTCTGCGCATAAGAGGGATAATCCGGGCCACCGTCTCATTTGGCAAATTCTCCAGAATGGCCGCCGCCTCATCCGGCGGCATGCCTTCATACAGCTTCGCCAGTTTGACAAGTTCTTCGCTTGGCCCAGGCTCCGGTACCGGCTCTGGTTCCGGCTCGGGCGCCGGCTCGAGTGCCTTCAATTGTTCTTCTATAAGGGCTCTTTCCGCCTCGAATTCCTCGCGCTGCATTTCAAGTCTTGCGGCAAGCCGTTCAAGTCTTTTGGATTCTTCCCCCAGCTTCCGTTCCTTTTTCAGGATTGAGCCATTCAGTCCGGGCATTTCGGCGACAGGCATCTCGCTGTCTCGCAGTCCGGGCAACGACGTCGACAGGAGATCAAACGTCTCACGTGTCAGAAGCCCTTTCTGACGCAACGCGTATGCCGCCACCCCGAAAAAAACTACGAGCAGCAACGACAGAAAAAGCAGAGACCGTGTTGTTCTTGTTCGATCCATTAGATCCCTTTTTCGCCGGATGCCGATGGATGTCGCTTTGCTTCTTGCTCACGACCATCATTGCTGTTGGCTCGAATGAAATCGACTGTGGGCTGTTCTCTGGACGAACCTGTTGACGCCGACCTCATCCAGGAAGGCCTGCTCTTTCTTGAAAAGGTCCCGATAGAATTCCTCTCGATCTTTCTCATCAAGCTTTTCGAAGATTTTCCGTTCCTTCTCGGCTCCAATCAGCATGTCTCGCAGAGCGTTCACACGACGAGTGATCTCCTTCACCTGGCCGCCCTGCTCGCTGATGGCTCTCCCCAGCAACTGCAGGTACTGGAGCGAACGCTCGACTTCTGCGGCATTCACCCTGCCGATTTGCTGGAGCATCACTTCCTGCATGCATTCGATCTCACGTCTCTTGAAATCGTTGAGTTTTTGCGTTTCCAGCGCCAGAATTCTTTCGGCGCGGGCGGTTTTCGACGCGAGATCGTCTACGATTATCTTCTTGCTTTTCAGCACGTTTTGAAAACGAAACCTGTACGCTTTCACAATAATGTTCCATCGTTTTGAATGGAGGATCCGCTTTGTTGCGGTGGAAGCTGGTCGGCAAAAATCTCGCAGAGCTTGTTCACGCTCTGCTGGAAATTCGCTTTCTCTTCGATCCTCTGAGTCAGAAAATTGTTCACGACGTCGATTTTGGACTGGGCATAATCGATTCTGGGATTGCTGCCCTTGACATACGCGCCGATGTTGATAAGGTCTTGAGCTTCTGTGTATGTGGCGATCACGTCGCGCGCCTTGCGGCTGAGCAGAACTTGTTCTTCGGGTACAACATCGATCATCAGGCGGCTTAGACTGTCCAGCAGGTCAATTGCCGGATAGTGGTTCCGGGCGGCCAATCTGCGTGAGAGCATGATGTGTCCGTCAAGCGCCGAGCGGGCCGCATCGGAGATGGGCTCGTTGAAGTCGTCGGCCTCGACAAATATGGTGTACATCCCTGTAATGCTGCCTTTCGGAGATGTGCCCGCCCGTTCGAGCAGCTTGGGCAGGAGCATGAATACCGATGGTGGGTATCCCTTTGTGGTGGGCGGTTCGCCGGTTGCCAGTCCGATCTCGCGCTGTGCCATGGCGAAGCGGGTGATCGAATCCATCATGAGCAGCACATCATGGCCCAGGTCGCGGAAATATTCAGCTATGGCAGTGGCCATGAATGCGCCATGTACTCTGAGCAAGGCCGGCTGATCCGAGGTCACTGCCACAACGACCGACCTTCGCAATCCGTCCTCGCCGAGGTCTTTTTCGAGAAAATCTTTGACTTCCCTGCCGCGCTCACCAATGAGGGCTATTACATTGATTTGCGCTTCTGTGTTGCGGGCAATCATTCCGAGGAGCACACTTTTGCCTACGCCGCTTCCGGAGAAGATGCCCATCCGCTGTCCTTTCCCGCACGTCAGGCACGCATCAATTGCTGCTATGCCTATGGGGAGCGGTTCGGTAATCCGGCGCCGTTCCATAGGATTGATCGGTTCGCCCATGACAGGATATTCATCCTCCAGTTCGAGCGGCCCGTGCCCATCTATGGGTTGCCCCGTGCCATTAATCACGCGCCCGAGCATCTGAGGGCCGACCTTCATCCTGAGGGGTCGGTTGCACGGTTCGACGACGCTGCCGGGGGCCACACCACGGATGTCTCCCAGCGGAATCAGGAGAGCCTTGGAGTCCCTGAATCCCACGACTTCCGCCAGAGCCGGCCTTCTTCCGTTTCCCGGGTGAATGGTGCACATCTGACCCAGCGAGAGTCCCGGGCTTGTTGATTCCACGATAAGGCCGGTCACCCGCGTCACTTTCCCGCAGATCTGTATCAGGTCAGCCTGTGCGATGCGGGACCGCCATTCTTCGATTTCCGGTAAAACGTTCATTCCCTTGTCTCATCCAACAATGTCATCCGGGCGGCCTCGAGTTGTGATTTCGGTTGGGTGTCCACTCTGACAAGATTCGTCTCGACAATGCATCCCCCGCGCTCAACGCTGGAGTCTCCGATGACCTCGATCTTGTCGATCCCGTCAAACATATCTTTGAGTTCTGCTTTGTGGTCCTTCATCACACCCTCGTCTGAGGGATGCACGCGAATGAGGAGTTTTTCGCGTTCCAGGATTTTACTGATCGCTTTCTCCGCCTGAGAAATCACAATAGAGGAGTTGTCGGCTATTTCCTTGTGTATAATCTTTCGTGCGACTTCGATCGACAGGTTGGCAAGCATCGGCGTAAGGAACTGGATAAGTTCCGCCTCGCGCGTTTCCATCCGGGCGACGAGCGACCTGAGTGTTTCGGATGCTGCCTGCAGATCTTCTTCCCCTTTTTGGGCGGCCTCTTCAAAGCCCTCTGAGCGGCCTTGCTCGCGGGCCTCCTCCCGAATGGCATCCGCCTTTTTCTCCGCCTCCTCGATTATCTGTTCGGCCTTTTTCTCCGCTTCCAGGGTTGCCTGTTCGGCTCTGCTCTCGGCTTCCTGGACGGTCTGCTCGTTTTTGAGTCGAGCCTCGCCCGCCATTTGCCCGGCTTCACGCTTTGCTTCACGCACCACATGTTCTGCCTTGAGCTTGGCCTCTTTCACAAAGCGCCTGGAATGATCCCGTTTCGGTCGAGGTTTTGAATCCCGGTCGTCCTTCGTAACCGGTGGAGGAGCGTCCGGGACGCGAGCGGTTTTCTCCGGCTCGGGTTCCAGCAGGAGCGGTCTCTTCTCGAACCTTCGCGCGGATTGAAAGATCTTCTTATTGCTTGGTTTTATTATCTTAGACAACGAGCTGGTCCTCGTCTCCACGCCCTACGATTACTATCTCGCCGGCATCTTCGAGTCTTTTTATGACTTCCACAATACGAACCTGCGCGGCCTCGACGTCCCGCAGTCTCACCGGGCCCATATATTCCATATCTTCTTTTATCATTTCGGAGGCGCGGGCGGACATGTTGCTGAACATCTTGTTCTTGACGTCTTCGTTGGCCGCTTTGAGCGCCAGCGACAGGTCCTTGTTGTCGATTTCCTTGAGCGTTCGCTGGATGCCGGCGTCCGTCACCATGACAATGTCGTCGAAGACGAACATCAGGCTTCTGACTTCGTTTGCAAGCTCAGCATCTCGCTCGGAAAGTCTTGAGAGGATGGTTCGCTCGGTCGTTCTGTCGATACGGTTCAAAAGTTCTGCGACGTTCTTGACGCCTCCGACCTTGGTCATTTCCGGCCTGATCACGGAGGCCAGTTTTCGTTCCAGCACCGCTTCGACGTCCCGAATGATTTCGGGAGAAGTCTGTTCCATGTTTGAGATGCGGTAGACGACGTCGGCCTGCAGTTCTTCCGGGAGCGCGGTTGACACGAGGGCCGAATCCGAAGGGGCAATATGCGCCAGGACGAGTGCGATCGTCTGTGGGTGTTCATCTTGAATAAAGCTGAGGATTTGCGTCGGATCGGCTTTCCTCACGAACTCAAACGGTGTTTCCCGGATTGTGCTTTCAAGTCTCTCGAGGATTTCGGCGGCTTTTTCGCCTCCAACCGCCTTGTTCAATGCTTCACGAGCATAATCGACTCCGCCAAAAGACAGGAAGTCTTTTGCCTTGGCCATCTGGCCGAATTCCTCCAGAACATGCCGTTTGAGTTCGGGTGGGACGCTGCCGAGATTGGCGATCTCAAAGGTTATCTCATCGAGAAGTTCGGGATCCATGTGTTTCATTATTTCCGACGAGGTTCCGCTCCCAAGCGATATCATCAATATCGCGGCCTTCTGTTTTCCGGAAAGTTCAGATGGATCAACCATTTCGATTCCCTGCGGTTTTTGTTTGGGTAGTCGCTCGCCTCATCAGAAACCTCTATTCCTCTTCCTTCATCCAGGCCTTCAGCAGGGCCACCACATCCTCGGGGCTCTGTTCCAACATGTCTCTGACTCCCTCAAGCTCTTCTTCTCTGGTGACCAAATCGATGCGCTCCTCCTCTTCCGCCTCGGGCCGCGGCGCGGGCGCGATTCGGAGAATACCGCGTTCGAGCAGGTACCGTATGAGGAAAAATATAAACAGCAGCAACCCAATGATTGCAGCTATCACCCCGACCGTGGCATAGAATCTGCGATTCTTATTCATCTGGGTTGCCTCTGCCGCCTCTCGCTCCATTTCGGCCACCGAACTGGACAGCGGGACGTTGACGACTTCGACGTCCCGGGCGACCGGGTTTCCAACCGCAGCGAGCACCATGCGTCTATACTTTTCCAACTCCTCCTCGCTTCGGGGAACATATTCGACGAGTGTCGTGCCGTCGGGTCGGGTGACCTTCTTGTGCAGTCCGTCAATAACGACCGCGACAGAAATGTTTTTTATGTCTGAAGGTGACCTGATAATATGTTCTATTGTCTTGCTTATCTCAAAGTTGGTGGTCGAAGATGAAGCGTCTCTTCTTGGCTGCGAGAGAGACGCCCTGATCAGTGGCGCCACCGAGGGCAGATTCGCACTCACTCCCGTAACACCTTCAGGCTCCCCGGTGATGCCGGTAGTGGACTCTTTTTGTCTTTGTTCGCTTCTGACCGTTGCGCTGTCAGGGTCGTATCGCTCTTCGGTTCTTTCGATGCTGTCGAAGTCAAGATCAACGGACACGCTTATCGCGAAATTCCCGACACCCGCAATTCGATCAAACATTGCTTCAAGTTTTTTGTGAACATGCCTTTCTACTTGGGAACGGAGTCCAAACTGCGCCGCGCTCAGATCCGTTGTGGCAACATCGGCCTCTTCCACCAGACCCAGATTATTGGCGGACTGGTCCAGGATGGTTATGTTCTCCGGATTCAGGCCTTCCACACTGCGTGCGATGAGATGCTGGATCGCCTTTATCTGTTTTGGTTGCAAGGTTCGATTGGGCGCCAGGTTCAGAAAAATCGAGGCGGTGGGCTCCTGCTGTCGTTCGGTGAACAGCCGCTCCTCCGGCGTGACTATCTGGACCCGGGACCAGAGCACTTCATTCAGTTGATTTATCGTGCGCGCGAGTTCCCCCTCGGTTGCACGCTTGAGGTTGACTTTCTGTTCGAAACTGGTGACGCCAAGACGGCTGCGGTCGAAAATCTCGTAGCCCACTCCTCCCCCTCGGGGAAGCCCTTCCTGGGCCAGAGTCAAGCGGGTCTCTGCCACGCGCTCGACCGGAACCGTTATTGTGCTTCCGTCCTTCGAAAGATCGTAAGGGATCCCCGTCGTCTTCAATTGTTCGACGACTTCTCCTGCGTCGCGTTGCTGGAGGTTTGAATAGAGCACACCATACTCCGGCGCTGTCCTTAAGACCGAGAGCAAGAACAATCCAATAAAGACGGAGGAGAACCCGAGAATGATGTAGATTCGCTGCTGGTTGCTGAGGGATTTCCAAAACTTCACAAACTGCTCGTAGAGCTGCCGGAGAAAATCCATGCCTGCCTCGGCACCTTATTGCAGCAGACTAATATGTATGCCTTTTTTTGAAATCGCATGGCCGCATCACGCGATTTCGGCATATGGCCTGCAACGGTCGCCACAACCGTTGCCGCCGCTACCCGAAGAATCCGGCGACCGCGCGATCGCCGGGTACTGCTCGAAGCCGTCGTAGAACCGGAACGACTAAACCTGCATCCGCTGTATCTGTTCGTATGCCGAAATAATCTTGTTACGCACTTGCAGCAGGGTAAGGAAGGCCAGGTTGGCCTTTTCGATTGCGACCATGGCCTCGCTCACATTCGAAACCTCGCCCGTCACCAGTTTGTTTATGCTGTCGTCCGCCATGGTCTGCAGTTGCTGTATTTCGTCGATCGAAGTCGAAAGATATTCTTTGAAGGACGGTCCCGATACCGTTTCCGAACGGTCAGTCGGTTTGGGCCCTACCGGCTGAGGAGCCCGGGCTCCTCCCATCGCGCCGCTTATCGAGAGTTTGTCGTCCATGTTGTCTGCCCCTTTTTACGGCTATTCCCTTATGATATCAAGTGAACTCCTGAATATGCTCTTGCTGGCGTCGATTGCCGTAACATTGGCCTGATAGGCGCGAAGCGCCGTTATCATATCGACCATCTCTTCAACTACGTTGACGTTGGGCATTGCCACATAGCCGTCCGCGTTTGCGTCCGGATGTCCGGGATTAAAAACGAGCGGGAACGGCGCCGGATCGTCGATGACGGCCGTCACATTGGCCCCGAGGTTCTCAAACCGGTTGGGATCTCTCGCCTCGGTTCCTCTCACAATAACCAGTTGGCGGCGGAATGGACCGCCCTCAGGCGTTCGCGTCGAATTTGCGTTTGCCAGGTTGTTGGCAATGACATTCATTCGCGTACGCTCAACAGAAAGGCCGCTGGCGCTTATATCCAATGCCGAGGAGATTTTCATGTTCCTCCCATGCCCTCCGTTATGTTATTCTCAAGACCTCACGCATCTGCTGGTATCGCTTGGTCAATATACTCGAAAAAAGAGCGAAATTCCCGGAATTCTTCAGAACTTCGACCATCTCTTTATCCACATCAAATTTGCTCTCATCGTTTCTTCCGGGTTCCAGCGTGTCGCGCTCGAGCACCAGGTCCGGTGAGTGCGGCGCTTCGATGGAGATGTGCCGGGGGTGCGTCACTTTTAGCTGAAATGTTGACTCCGGCTCCGACAGGGCCTGCTCCAGGCTCTCCCGGAAAGCCACATGAGTGGGAACAAACTGTGGAGTATTCGCATTTGCCAGATTATTGGCCAGTACTCGATGCGACTTTTCTACAATGGGCAATGCTTTTTCGAGCAGCCCGGTTGTGTCATAGTTCACCAAATTAATCACGGTGGCGACTCCCATCTTTTTGCGACAATCGGGTATTGGCGCGGCTATTGGATTTCCGTGGCGTATCCACAGAGTTTGGCAACATTCATGCCATATCGCGCTTCACCCAGGATTTTAGATAACTCCTTTATTTTAAGCTGTTTATGTTTTTAGCAATCAATCCGCCTTTATACTCCAAGGGCAAAATATGCCAAAATCCATGGAAAAACTTACCGCTTGCTCCGTTTTTTCCTCTTGTATCTCCGCCTGTTATACCCCCGGACATATCATTCCGGCAAAGAATCTTCCAGGAGTCCTAATGCTTTGTAGCTATTAAGTTTATTGCGTAAAGTGCGCACACTGATGTCCAGAGTTTCCGCGGTTCTGGTCTTGTTATTTCCCAATCTCCTCAGGGTGTGAAAGATGAGTATTCTTTCGCTTTCTCCGATCGTGACATTTTCAGGCAGATATATTCCGTCGCCCACCGGCGGCCGGGTTCTCTGCTGGGGGAAGGCGAAATAATCCTGCGATATTACCTCATCGGCGCCGAGCACGACGGCGCGCTCAATCGCATTTTCAAGTTCCCTCACGTTTCCCGGCCAGTCGTTTCCCATGAGCATCATCATGGCATCGCCGTCTATCTCCGTGATGTTCTTGTTGTTTTCGAGATTGTATTTTTTAAGAAAATACTGCGCGAGCGCAGGGATATCTTCTTTTCGTTCCCGGAGAGGCGGTATCTTTATGGGTATAACATTCAGTCTGAAATAGAGATCCTCTCGGAAGGCGCCGTTCTCTATGGCCTTTTCAAGATTGCGGTTTGTGGTGCTGATGATTCTGGTGTCGACCTTGATCGGTTTTGTTCCTCCCACGCGTTCGAATTCTCTCTCCTGAAGCACTCTCAGGAGTTTGCTCTGGAGTCCCGGTTCCATTTCGCCGATTTCGTCGAGCAAGAGTGTTCCTTCATCGGCAAGCTCGAACCGGCCGATCTTTTTGTTTATTGCGTGGGTAAACGATCCCTTCTCATGACCGAAGAGTTCGCTTTCGAGCAGGGAAGACGCAAGGGCGGCGCAGTTCAATTTGATAAACGGCTTGTCGCGACGCGGGCTGTTGCAATGAATCGCTCGCGCGATCAGTTCCTTACCGGTTCCGCTCTCTCCCCGTATCAGGATCGACGCCTTACTCTGTGATATCTTCTTTATCTGGTCATAGATAGCCGTCATGCCGGGGCTGGAGCCGACCATTTCCTGAAAGTTGAAGCTCTGCTCGATTTCGGAGCGGAGGTATTGGTTCTCGTTTTCCAACTTGCGTTCGTACAGGGCTTTTTTGACGACATGCTCGATTTCATCGGGCGTGAAAGGCTTCATGATATAGTCCGCCGCCCCAGCCTTAAGCGCCTTTACAGCCGTTTCCACTGACGCGTATGCGGTCATTATTATGGCGGCCACGTCCGGCTGATATTTCTTTGCCTGTTCGAGCAATGCAAGACCATCCATTCCCGGCATCTTCATGTCGGTAATAATCAGGTCATATGAGCTTTCGCGTATCTGTGCCAGGCCGGTCACGCCGTCTGTCGCCGTTTCGACACCGTATCCCGCGCGAAAAAGAGTTTCCTCCAGGAAATCTCGCATCAGCGGCTCGTCATCAATTACCAAAATTTGCGCGTGCGCCATCCGGATGTCTCCCTTTGTTTAAATATATCAGGGCCGCATTCCCATATACCGTCAGCCTTCAAGCGGGAGCGAAACGACGAAAACCGCTCCACCTTTCGGGGAATTTGAGGCCGTCAACTGGCCTCTATGGGCTTCCACAATTTTCGTCGCGATTGCCAGCCCAAGGCCTGTTCCTTTCTCTTTATTTGTAAAAAACGGATTGAAGATAAGAGGGATCTCGCTTTCCTCGATGCCAGGACCCGAATCCCTGACGGCAACCTCTACCCATGTGCCGTTACGGAAATGGTCCAGCATCTGCTGTGCCGCTTTTGGGAGCGATCTCTCGCGGCAACTGATACTCAACGTCCCGCCCTGCGGCATCGCCTGAACGGCGTTGAGTATTATATTGAGCAGGGCGCGTTTTAATTGTTCGCCGTCGCCCCATACCTCCAGCCCTTCCGGGCCGAGTCGCTTATACAGACGAATCTTCGATTGCTTGATCTCTTGTTTCAGGAACCCCATCGCCCCTTCAACCACGCTTGCAACCTTGACATTCTGGAACTCGAGCTTCATGGGGCGTGTGAACATCAGGAGTTCATTGACGACTCGATTGAGGCTTCGGGCGCCCTCGAGAATTTTCGTGACCAGCTTTCTGTGCGGATCGGTTTCTTCAAAGTCTCGGGCCAACAGTGAAGCGAAGCCTTCAATTCCTCCGAGCGGGTTGCGGATCTCGTGAGCGACAGTTGCTGCCATCTGTCCGAGCGCGGCGAGCCTGTCCTGTCGTCGCGCCTGCTCCTCGAGGTCTCGCAGTTCGGTCAGATCCTCAAACACTTTTACCGCCCCTATGACTTTGGCGGAGGCGTCGCAGGTCAAAGATGTGCTCTCCCTTATCGGGAATCCGTTGCGTCCCCTCACTTTCATCCCGCGCGAGACGTAGAGCGGGCCGCGTCTGGCCTCACGCGCGGGTCCGTCGAAATCGGCGCCGAAGTCGGTTTCGAAGGCATCGCTGAAACTCTTGCCGATAACCTCTTTACCTTCCAGCCCGGTTATCCGTTCCGCCGCTTTGTTGAACGTGGTGATTTCACCATTCAGGTTGATTGCGATCACCCCGTCGGTCACGCTCTGCAGGATACTGTTCAGGTACTCTTTTATCTCGCTTATTTCCGTGATTTTCCGGTTCAGCTCGTAGTTGGTTTCTTCAAGCTTCTGATTGAGCGCTCCAAATTTTATCTGGAGCGTGGTGTATGCCTCCTGAAGCTTGGCAGTGCTCTGGTTAAATGTCCTGAGCACGTCGGCCAGGCTGGCCGACGGGTCTGCATTCGGTTGCACGTTCATCCGCTTTCGTCCATAAATCGGGGCTTCTCGTCTGGAGATTGTCTGTATGAGCGGGCCGCCTTCATGCCGGCGTCGAGGCCCCTGATCTGTTCGCCTTTTTCATCCTTGACAATCCCGAGTTCATTTTGGCTTTGCGACTCCAGTTGGAGCAATTCCTCAAGAATCGTTCGAATTTCATACACAACCGTACGCACCCCTTCACGGTGCGCATCGCCGATTTCTTCCCTGTGCGTCTCCCAGAGCTTCCTCAGTGGAGCGACTTCAAGCTCTATCTGACCTATCTCCTCTATAATCTTTTTTTTCTCTTCCTGAAGAAGCACGAACGGGTCGATATTCTTATTCGAAATCTGCTCGGTCTGCCGTTTTGCCAGGTCGAGCAGTGTGCGATAGAGGTCGGCCTGTGCCCGAAGTTTTTCCTCGAGTTGTCCGATTTTTCCCTCAAGCGATCCGGGAGAATCCATTACACATCCTGTCTATAAGGGCCTCTATCTTAATCTAAATCCCTGATCTTAAAGCTATTAGCTTTTCCCCTTGCAAGGCGAACTGTATCCATTCGGAATCGGGAAATTCGGTTGCCAGGCGGGCATAGACCTCCCTGGCTTTTTCGTAATCAGCATCGTGTCGGTAACAGTTGCCTTGCTGATAGAGCGCCCAGGCTACGTCATCTGCAGGGAATGCGGGGATCTGAATCCGAGAGTATGCCCTTGCCGCATCATCATATCTGCCCTGTTCGTAAAGGCGCAGGGCCCAATCGAGAACGATGTTCCGTGCCTCGCGCGGCGCCTCCGCTTCGATATCTTCCATGAGTTTCAGGGTCACCTCAAAGACCTGCGAGGCGGCCCGATCATCCTGCAATGCCATATTTGCTTGCATTAACAATGCCAAGGTGGAATAATTTTCCCTTTTTGTGCGCAATGCCATCGCATTCTGGATTGAACGGCGGGCATCGGAAAACATCTCGAGATCGAGATATGCCCGAGCTTTCATAATAGAGAGATCATATTTCTCGCCAGGAGGGAGAGTCTGTATATCAATGGAAGACAGTTCCTCAAGGCACAAATCAGGTTTTTCGGCGTCCAGAATAGCTCTGGCAGCCTTGAATCTGATAGATCTTGAGCCGGCGGGGCCGACATCCATTATCATGTGATACCTCTCAAAGGCGTCGTCATAGAGGCCCATCCGGGCCAGTATGTCTGCCTGTCTTTCGTATACAACGTCGTCATCTGTCTCTGTCGTTCCGAGGCCCAGCAGTCGATCAAGCGTCCTGTAGGCGTTTTGCGGGAGATCCATCTCAAGCTGGATGTCCGCCAGCATGAGCGAAGCTTCTTTTATATGGATGCTAAGCTGTCGTTCGCGCGTGAATTCATCGAGTACGTCAATCGCCTTCATGTTTTCGTTGTTTTGGCGGTACAATTTTGCAAGGTCCATGAACAGGGAGTCGTCGAGAGGATCGGCACGGCAGGCGCGCTTCATGTATTCTATCGCTTCCGGCAATTCTCCTTTTGACCAATACAGCCGGGCCAGGGACGTGTCAGGTGAGGACCATTCAGGCGCAATCCGGCCGGCCTCAACGTATGAGGCCTCCGCTTCCTCGAATTGGCTCAAAGCTTCAAGGCCTTTCCCCCGAAGAACAGCCGCCTCGGCGACTCTTTGGGCATCGGTGGTCAGGCTGGTTATGTCAAAGGCTATGGCTACTGCTTCTTTCGGCGAGCCCGTCTTCAGTTTTGCGGATCCCAGTAACAACATGACCTTAACCTGATCCTGAGGTAACGGAGACTCCTTGAGCCATCGCATGCAATAGTCGATTGCGGCTTCATAATCGCCCGATTTCGTGGCGGCCTCCGCCATCGCGAGCATGGCCGCGGCTGTCTGTGGGCTGCCGGGCGCCTGAGTCGACAGGCGATCGGCAATCCGCCTGGCTTCTTCAGGCTTGTCCAGTTCCACCATTGCCTGTGTCATCGCCGACATGGAATCACGGGCTGCCGCCGTGCCTTCGTGCTTCTGTCGTATCCGCTCCATCGCGTCGATGGCCGCATGAAAGGCGCCCGCGCGGTAGTAGTTTCGGGCGATAAGGAATTCGATCATGCCTCTTCTTTCCGTGTCGGAGTTCATCCGCAAGAGGCGTTCATATCGCTCATTTGATTCATCGAACCGCCCGCCCCGGGCCAGGTTTTCGGCTATTGACAGATGCGCCCCCGGCGCGCGCGGGTCCGAGGGATTCTCTTGAATGAACGTCTCGCGCACCTCGCGCGCTCTTGCCATCGAAGTAGGATCAGATGCGGATCTCTCCAAAGTTTCGCCGAGAAGAAGCAATGCGTCGGCACGCACTCCCGGTTGATCTCCCTCCCTGTCAAACAGTCTGGCGAGGATCTGTGCCGCTCCGGCGTAATCTCCCTGGTGTATAAGCTCGCGGGCATGGAGGACATATCTCTCAGAAGAGTCTAATGCCTCCGGATATTTCTGTTTCAGCATCCACTCTTCCTGGCGCAGGCTGAATAAGAACAATCCCAATGCCACGAACAGTCCTGCGAAGATTCCGGCTGTCACTGACAGTCGGATTTTTCCTGTCAAAAACCAATCAAAGAATCCTGAAATCAATCGAAGTATGCGAATATGCAGGCGTGAAGGAGAAAGCACTCTGGCCCCGGGAGGCATGAAGGGATCGGTCGTAAGCTGCTCTCCAGCCATGGATGCTTTTCGCCGGTCGTCACGCCGGGGAAAAGCATCTTTTCGGGTGGTGTCTTCCACGGGATCTTCAATCATATCGGTTACGCTGTCGCTGACTCCGGATCAAAAGAATCTCGGACAAAAAACACCCCTTTTGATAGAAGAATACACGCTGCCCCACAATTTATAGTGCATGGGACAAGTTACTCTACTATATGATGTTATCATGCCCGAAAGTAATTGTCAAGATGGAGATGGAAAAATTTTCCCACCTGTTTGGGTCCACGGTTTTCGTCTTTGGCGTTTTTCCCCAGTATTTATGTTCCTAATTATGTCTATTTCATAGTTGAC
>CAYZZY010000012.1:15953-22402 GCA_964482745.1 uncultured bacterium | reverse complement strand
GAGGACGCCCAGAGACAGATTATCTCCGAGGTTCTTACCCGGGCAAAGTACGACGTCATTCAGGCCGAAGGCGTGAAAAGCGCCATGAGCCAGCTCGAACGGGAGCCCTGCGATCTTATCATCACTGACCTGAGGATGGATGACGGCGGCGGCATGGATGTGATGCATCAGGCCAAGAACGTCTCGCCTGAAACAGAAGTGATAGTGATGACCGCATACGGCTCAATAGAAAGCGCGGTCGAGGCGATGCGGCAGGGCGCCTATGATTACATAACCAAACCGTTCGACAAAGATGTGCTCCTCGTTTCCGTGCAGAAGGCGCTTGAACATAAACGCCTCCGGGAGGAGAATCTTGAACTCAGAGAGCTGGTAGAAACGCGCTACACACTCGGCGGCATTGTCGGCGTGAGCCAGAAAATGCAAAAGCTTTTCAGCCTGATGGAGAAATCGATTCCGGTCAGCAGCACCGTCCTTATCCAGGGCGAAAGCGGTACGGGGAAGGAATTAGTTGCGCGCAGCATCCATTTTAATGGCCCCCGCAAGAAGGACGCTTTCGTTGCCGTAAACTGCGCCGCGATTCCTCAAAACCTTATCGAGAGCGAGCTTTTCGGGCACGAAAAAGGGGCATACACCGGAGCGATACAGACAAAAAAAGGGAAGTTTGAAATTGCCGACGGCGGAACGATCTTCCTTGACGAGATCGGGGATATGCCGACGGAACTCCAGGCGAAGTTGCTGCGGGTGCTTCAGGAAATGAAGATAGAAAGGGTTGGGGGGACAAAGCTGATTCCTGTCGACGTCCGAGTGATCGCCGCCACGAACAAGAATCTGCAGATGGAGGTCGCCAACGGCGAGTTCCGGGAAGACCTGTTCTTCCGGCTGAATGTGCTGGTCCTCGATATCGCGCCATTGCGCGAGAGGAAGGAGGACATCCTTCCTCTTATCGACCATTTCAAAAGCAAGCTCTCGCAGAAGTTTCAACGTCCTTACCCCGAAATTGATTCCGGCGTGGTCGATAAGTTTATGGAATATCATTGGCCGGGCAATGTAAGAGAACTCGAGAATACACTCGAGCGTCTCCTCGTGCTGACCGACAATCGAAAGATCTGGGCGTCGGACCTGTCGCCCAACCTGCTTTCTCCTCCTGTTAAGGCCGATCAGGTTGAAGGGTTCAGTTTGCCTGAAGAAGGGATCTCGATCGAGGATGTTGAGAAAAAACTTATCAGTGAGGCGCTTGCAAGGACAGGAGGCCATATCCTGAAGGCCTCGCACTTCCTCGGGATGACGTATAAGACGCTCCAATACCGAATGAAAAAATACGATATCAAGAGCTAGATTCAATAAGTTCGAGATGCGTTCTCCCAGCAATTTCCCCACCAATTGCCAGTGAGAGCGGCTATAGCGCATTCGGGGATTGCTTCGCCGCTCCGATTCTCGCAATGTTTGAGAGAGACTGCGTTCGCTTCCCGCCTGTTATTGCAGGGAAATGAGGGTCCCTGGTCCGAACAACCGCTGAAATGTTACGCAAACAGATGGCCTCAATGCTTTTGTCGGCGGCGATCTCAGCGATTGCTGAAATCTCAATAAAACAGGGAAACTCACGGCTTTTGTGAGTTTACATTTGCTGAGCGATTTGATAAACTAAAGGTTCACTCTCGAAAACTCTTGTATCCCAACATGGAGCCACTAATATGTCTTCTGCCGATAAAAAAATCGCTGAAATTGAGGCCCGTGCACAGACTATCAGGTTTGATGTAATTGAAATGCTGGCGAAAGCCGGGTCCGGACATCCCGGCGGCAGTCTGTCGTGCGCCGACATCGTAGCGGCGCTCTATTTTCGCATAATGCGACACGATCCGACGCGCCCGGACTGGCCCGACCGAGATCGATTCTTGATGTCAAAAGGGCACTGTGCGCCGGCGTGGTATGCCGCGCTGGCAAGGGCCGGATATTTTCCCGTTGATTGGCTCGACGGTCTTCGAAAGCTGGAAAGCCCTCTGCAGGGACACCCCGACATGCGAAAAACCCCGGGCGTCGAGATGTCGAGCGGTTCGCTCGGCCAGGGGCTTTCAATCGCTAACGGGATGGCGCTTGCGGCAAGGCTGGACGGTCGCGATTATCGTGTTTATGTGTTGCTCGGCGATGGGGAACTGCAGGAGGGACAGGTATGGGAGGCCGCAATGACGGCCGCTCATCGTAACCTCGACAATGTCTGTGCCGTGATCGATAACAACGGTCTTCAGATCGATGGGCCGGTTGATGAGGTCAAATCGGTCAATCCGATAGGGGAAAAATGGGCAAGCTTCGGATGGAACGTGATCGAAATCAACGGCCATAATATGACCGAAATAGTGGACGCATTCGATGCCGCCCGCGCTGCCAGAGGACGCCCGACCATGATTGTCGCGCACACGATCAAGGGAAAAGGTGTTTCATTCATGGAGAACAAGGTTGATTTCCATGGCGTGGCCCCGTCCGAAAAAGAGTGTGCCCAGGCCCTGGCGGAATTGGAATAGGACGAAGGAGAGAGATACATGCTGAGCCCCGGTGAAAAGATTGCCACCCGCGAGGCTTACGGGAATGCGCTCGTCCGGCTGGGTAAGGAAAATCCCGACATCGTCGTTCTTGACGCGGATCTGGCGAAATCAACAAAAACCATAAAATTCAAGGGACAATTTCCGGAACGGTTCTTTGATATGGGAATCGCCGAAGCCGACATGATGGGTACGGCCGCAGGCCTTGCCGCCGCCGGGAAAGTCGCTTTCGCGAGCACGTTTGCGATCTTTGCAACAGGACGCGCATGGGAACAGATAAGAAACTCGATCTGCTATACCAATTTGAACGTCAAGATCGCGGCCTCGCATGCCGGTATTGCCGTTGGACCGGATGGTTCTTCGCATCAGGCGATTGAAGATATCGCAATTATGCGCGCTATTCCGAATATGAAGGTGGTCGTGCCCGCCGACGGCGTTGAGACCGAAAAGGCAGTTGCCGCTTTGATAGATGCGCCCGGTCCCGCATATCTTCGGCTCGGACGCTCGGGAGTTCCCATCATCTACGAAGAGTCCTACGAGTTTCGCCTGGGGAAAGCATCCGTTCTTCGCGAGGGATCCGATGTCGCGATTATCGCCGCCGGTACCATGGTGCAAATCGCCGGGGAAGCAGCCGAGAAATTATCCGAAGAAGGAATCGATGCGCGCCTTATCAACATGAGCACAATCAAGCCGATCGATTCGGATGCAATCGTCGCGGCTGCACAGGAGACGGGCGCCATCGTCACGGCAGAGGAGCACAGCATCATCGGAGGTCTCGGAAGCGCGGTGGCGGAGATCGTCTGCGAGACCTCACCGGCGCCAGTTATCAGGGTTGGCATAAAAGACGTCTTCGGCAGATCCGGGGAGGCAGGCGAACTGATGAAGACTTACGGGCTGACTTCCGACAGCATTGTTGCGGCTGCCCATGAGGCATTGTCAAGGAAGGCGACGGTGAAGTGATAATCACTCTGGACCTTTTTTTGCGCCAGGGGGCTCATGAAATAATCAACGGGCTCAATCTTCATGTTGAAAAAGGCGAATTCGTTTTTATTTGCGGGCAGGCGGGTTCGGGCAAGACTTCTCTGCTCCGGGTGCTTGCGCTTCTGCAGTCTCCCGCTGGTGGACAGGTCATTGTGGAAGGGCGCAATATAGCAAGCATTCCGCGAAGTGAGTATCCTGAATACCGGCGTGGGCTCAGCGTGGTATTTCGCGACGATATGCTTCTGCCGCACCACACTCTGGTCGAAAACATCGCGGTCGCGCTCGAGATTATTGGCTGGAGCGCTTCGGCTGCGAAGAATGAGGCGATGCTTCATCTGCGAAATGTAGGACTTGTCAATAAGGCGGGACTCTTTCCGGATCAGATTTCCGAGAGTGAAACACAGTTGCTAAAAATCTGCCGCGCCATTGCCCGCCGGCCAAAGATTATCCTCGCTGATGAACCATATGACGCGCTCGACCGGCAGTCTGTAGAAAAGGCTGTCAAACTCTTTGAAAGCGCGAACCTACGCGGTTCAACGGTTGTCTTGACGACGCATCATGTCGAATTTGCCGGACGATTGAAAAAAAGGGCCGTCATGCTCGATAAGAATTCCGTCGATCGGATGACAAGGCCGCTGGACTCTCTGTGTCCGGCCGAAAGCGGCAAGTAGTTGTAAGGAGGGCTATATTCTCGCCATAAGGGAAGGAATCAAGAATTTCCGGCGCGGGCGCGCCCTCAGTCTCGCCATGACCGGATGCATCGCGATCGCCGTGTTTGCGATGGGCGTATTCGGGCTTCTTGCTCTTAATGTGGGCCATATGCTGAAGCGCTGGGAGAGCAAGGTGGAGCTGGTGGCCTTTCTGCCGCCTGGAGCGAACGAACATGAGGCAGGGCCGCTCCTTGATGAAATTCTCTCTTTTCCGGAGGTTCGCGAGGCAAGGCTGGTATCCGGTCGCGATTCGTGGGAAGAGCTTTTTGGGGATGCCCGGAGATCCTTTGGTCCTGACAAAGTGGAGATCGAGGAGATACTGCCGGCGTCCATCGTGATCGTGCTTGTTCCGGGCGGGCAAGACCTTGCTGCCATACGAGGTGTCGTCGCCCGTGTCGCATCGATCGATGGCATTGATGAGGTTAAGTTCGAGGAGGCGCTCCTCGAGCGATATTTGCGATTTCGAAGGGACGTAGCCGTTTTCTCTGTTGGAACAGGCATCTTCTGGATTTTGATGTTCGCCATAGTATCGGTCAATATTACCAGGCTGGCGTCAGCCAGGCGCATGGGCGAGGTTCAGACTCTCAATATGTTGGGCGCAAGCCTTAGATTTATCCGGCGGATGTTTACGGTGGAAGGTCTTGCACAGGGGATATCGGGCGCTTTAATCGGCACCGCGGCCCTTGCTGCAACGACCATGTTGCTGTCAACCAGGTTGGGTGGATACCTCCGATTGCCACTGTGTCTTTTTGTCGCAGTCTTTTCTCTCGGGCCCGCTTTGGGAATCCTGGCCGGCTGGCTCTCAGTTCGAAACGTGCGTGCCGCTGTGATCGCGCTTCTCGTCATTCTGTTGTCGGGAGCAGGGTATGCTGAAGTCGAAGATGTCGCCGATGCCGATTCCGCCCAATATCAGACGGATCTGAGACGGATTGAAGCCGAACTAAGAGATAGTCGAAGCGCGGCTGAAAGCATCGCAAGGCAAGAAGGCGCAATGCAGGAAGAACTGGATGAGGTCGATAAAACAATAGAAGCTCTTGAAGAATTTATCAAGACTGCTGAGGCAAATATCGCCGCAAACCAGAAAACGGTCAAAACGGCGGAAAATGAGCTTCCGCGCTATGAAGCCGACTATGCACGAAGCAAAAGAGACCTTGAAAAATGGTTGCGGATTCTCTGCAATCACCGGGAGCCAACGATGGCCGAGGTCATATTGTTTGATATACCCCAATCGGAAATTACGATGCGGAGAAAGATAATGTCGCGCATGCTCCAAAAAGAAGCCGATGCGCTCGAGCATTCCGGAAGCATGCGCGAATCTTTGCGGCAGCAACAGGAAACCTTGCACAAACGTCTCGAATTAGATAGGCTTTATACGGAAGCCGCCCGGTTGAGGGCGGAACATTTGGTTGAAAAAAGAGGACATCGCGAGATTCTGCTGACAAAATTGCGCGAGCAAAAAAGTATCTATATGGCGTCGACAACGGACCTGCGCACCGCGGCCGACAGCCTGCAGGAAATGGTGGATGCATGGGAGGGAAAAAACGGAAATGGTGGGCCCGGTTCCGCGCCATTCAGGGAAATGAAAGGATTGCTCCCGTGGCCGACTGACGGAAAGACAACGGTCCCCTTCGGTAGGGTACGAAACTCCGGTTCTCCCACCTACACGCAACATTATGGAGTTGATATAGAGGCGCCGGCCGGATCGGAAGTCCGGGCCGTCCATAATGGCACGGTCGTTTATTGTGACTGGTTTGGGGGATACGGCAGATTGCTGATTGTCGATCATGCAAACAAGTACTACAGTGTATATGCGCATTGTTCGGACCTTTTTGTCCGGAAAGGAGATTTGGTGAAGGCCGGTCAAACCGTGACTTCTGTCGGCGAAACTGGCTTGCCGGAGGAACCGTTCTTGTATTTTGAGATAAGGGAAGATGGGCGTCCCGTTGACCCGACAGTCTGGCTTCAAAGGAGGAATATGCATGCAACGCAACCGAAGTGAGTTCACGTTCTTTTTTCTCTCAGTCCTGTTACTGGGCCTGATCATCGGCAATGCCTTCTCGGGATATGTGGTGGCTCAGAGCGGCTCGACATATGAAGACCTCGAACTTTTCTCCGATGCTCTGAGCATCGTTCAGAGCGAGTACGTTGAAGAGGCTTCTACGAAGGACCTGATATATGGGGCGCTAACGGGCATGTTGAACACGCTCGATCCGCACAGCCAGTT
>CAYZZY010000012.1:0-15943 GCA_964482745.1 uncultured bacterium | reverse complement strand
GGATCCGAATATATATAAGAATCTCAAGGTGGAGACTGAGGGCCATTTTGGCGGATTGGGGATCGTTATAAGCCTGGACGAAAATAAAGTGCTCACCGTGATCTCCCCTCTCGAGGATACTCCGGCCTTCCGCGCGGGGGTACAGGCCGGTGACAAAATCATAAAAATAGAGGGTGAAGATACGCATGGGCTGGTTCTTGAAGAGGCGGTGAAAAAACTGAGAGGCCCGAGAGGCTCGAAAGTGACCATAACCGTGCTCAGGCTTCATGAGGATAACGGCCTTACGTCGGAAAAACTGGAATTCACACTGACGCGTGATGACATCAAGATTCGCAGCGTCAAGGCAAGGATGCTCGACAACAATATCGGGTACATACGCCTCGTCGAGTTTAGCGAGAACACGGGGCGCGATCTCCAAAAAGCCATTGAAGAATTAACCGCCGAAGGTATGCATTCCATGATTCTGGATTTGCGCAACAATCCCGGTGGACTCTTGAACGTAGCCGCCGAAGTTTCCGACAAATTTCTTGAAAAAGGGCGCCTGATAGTGTATACGGAATCCCGCAATGGCGAGCAGGATCTGAGGTTCAATGCGAAACAGGGCCCCATCCTTGATTCGGGAACGCCGATCGTCGTGCTTGTCAACAATGGTAGTGCAAGCGCCTCCGAAATTGTGGCTGGCGCCCTCAGAGATTGGAATAGAGCGGTCATCATGGGGGAGAATACTTTTGGCAAAGGCTCAGTGCAGAGCATAATTCCGCTCTCCGACGGGTCAGCGCTTCGATTGACGACCGCCAAGTACCTCACGCCGGGCGGTCATACGATCTCGGACGAGGGGATTACTCCTGACATCGAGGTAAAGATGAGCAAGAAGCACGTTGCTCTCCTGCTTAGCCGGATGGATCTCCCCGAAGAAGACGGGGAGATCACGAAGGTAAAAGTGACCAACGGAGAGGGAGAAGAAGAGGAAATTGCCGACATCCAACTCGAGCGGGCCGTCGACCTGCTGCAGGGATACGATATTTTCAAAACACTCGAGCAGAACATTAATCTTGTGAAAAACAATGGTGAAACTACGCCGGGGACCGATGATGTAGCGGATGTTGAAGAATGGGATAATCGTCGAACGGCGCCAACAATTCTCGAAGATGCTAGCGACGGGGCCGAAAGACTGGAACTGGAATCTCTTCCCGAAATTACTGTCCCGGAAGATGTGGACAACACTCAACTGGAGGAAGTCCCGATTGAACAATAACAAGAGCAAACAAATTCTCAGACCGGACGGGCGGAAATACAACGAACTGCGGCCCGTCATTATCCGAAGAGGTTTTACAAAATATGCCGAAGGGTCCGTCCTTATTGAAATGGGCGACACCCACGTCCTCTGCAATGCGACGGTAGAGCAAGGTGTCCCCGAATTCCTTGAGGGTTCCGGAAAGGGCTGGATAACCGCGGAGTACTCGATGCTTCCGCGTTCGACAAATACCCGCAACAGACGTGGTAATTCCGGGCGCGCCTCTGAGATTCAGAGGCTTATCGGACGCGCCTTGCGTTCGGCGGCCGACCTCTCTGCCCTCGGGCCTCACACAATCCGCATAGATTGTGACGTGATCCAGGCCGACGGCGGCACACGGACGGCATCGATAACGGGCTCCTTTGTCGCCCTGTGGGATGCCATCGGATGGCTTAAAGAATCGAACATGATCGAATCGATGCCCGCAAGAGAATACGTTGCTGCAACAAGCGTGGGGGTGGTCAATGGTATTCCCATGCTTGATCTATGCTATGAAGAGGATGCCGGCGCGGAAGTGGACCTCAATGCTGTCATGACCCGGGACGGAAAGATCATTGAGGTTCAGGGCACGGCTGAAAAAGCCCCCTTCGAGAGGAAGACTCTCGATGAATTGCTGGACATGGCATACCAGGGAATCCAGCAATTGGTCAAACTGCAGGCGGCGGCGCTTGATGCAGGGGGGGGGGCAAGCACTTGAAACTCCTTATCGCTACCAGCAATGCCGGCAAAACTCGCGAGATGTCAAGAATCCTGAAGGGACTTCCCATTGAAACGGTGGATCTCAGAGAATTCACCGACATCGTGCCTGCTCGTGAGACGGGAAAATCTTTTGCCGCAAATGCGCGCATCAAGGTCAAAACATACTATCGTCAAACGGGCCTGTTTACCCTTGCCGAAGACTCGGGTTTGCAGGTTGATTACCTGGATGGAGAGCCGGGATATAGATCGGCTCGATTTGCCGGCACAGACGCCTCTGATGATGAAAACCTCAGGGAACTCCTGAGGCGTTTGACCGGCGTGAGGGCTGCTGAAAGAACTGCACGATTTGTGAGCGTCATGGCGCTCACAAACGGGCAAAAGGTGTGGATCGCAAGCGGGCAGTGTCACGGCAGGATCGCCTTGCGGCCGTCGGGAAAATCCGGATTCGGATACGATCCTGTTTTTATTCCGGACGGATATAATACGACTTTTGCCCGGCTGGGCGCGAAGATTAAAAACGAAATCAGTCATCGGGCGGAAGCTCTCGGGAAAACCCGTCACATTCTTGAGCGGCTGCTCGCGGAGAACTCGGGATAGCATGAAAGTATACGCGCTTGACCCTGACGGTCCCGATCCTGAACTGATCACCGAGATTGCGTCTCTGCTCAAGCAGGATGGAACGATCGCGTATCCCACCGATACGCTTTATGGTCTGGGCGCCGATGCTTTCAATCCTGTCGCCTATCAGAGAATCAGTATTCTGAAGGGCAGAGATGGGACAAAGCCGTTTCCCCATATTATTGACAGGCCCGAGCGCCTGAAAGAGTGGGGGGTGAAACTTGGTCATGGTGCGGAAGAGATAATCGGGGCATTTTGGCCAGGGCCCGTTTCGCTTATCGTTCAAGATACCGGGAAATTGCCTGGCCATGTGCTTGGTCCGGGCAGGACATTGTGCGTGAGGGTTCCCGACAACCGCATTGCCCGGGATGTCGCCGGCTCGGTTGGCGGGCTCCTGGCGGCCACCAGCGCAAATCCAACGGGACTGCCCCCCGCATCGTGCGCAGGCGAGGCTATTGACTATTTTCAGGGCGAGATCGATGCCGTGATCGATGGCGGTCCGAGCAAGGGCCGGCTGCCTTCGACCATAGTGGATGTTACGGGGCAAAAAGTAGTAATATTAAGAGAGGGAGCGATCCCCGCCGATAAAATATTGGCCGTGATCGATAAGATTCAGATGCCGTAGTGAGGGGAGAGAGGAAAGTCAATGAAGCTTGCAGTGGCGTCAGACCACGCCGGATTTGAGATGAAGGAGGAAGTCAGGAAGCATCTCGAAGCCGAAGGCCATAGTGTTGAGGATTTCGGATGTTACGATTCTGAATCGTGTGATTATCCGGATTACGCAAAAAAACTCTGCGAGGCGCTTCTGAATGACATGGTCGAGCGAGGGGTGCTGATCTGCGGCACCGGCCTCGGCATGAGCTACGCCGCCAACAGGTACAAGGGAATTCGCGCTGCGCTGTGCCTGAGTCCGCAAATGGCGGAGATGGCGAGAGCGCACAATGACGCAAATGTCCTTGTGCTTGGCGCCAGGCTCGTAGACTTTCCGGCTGCGCGCGATATCATCAAGGCATGGATGGAGACTCCTTTTGACGGAGGGCGTCATCTCAGGCGCATACAAAAATTGGATGAATAAGATCAAATCGAGGGGAATAAAAAGGAAAGGAATTGGCTCTTGGGATTGTTAGAACAAAACTTGGAGATTCTCACCAGGGTTGACCCCGAGGTCGCCAGGGCGATCGAATCCGAACACGAACGGCAGCGAAGCCGCCTGCAATTGATTCCATCCGAGAACTTCACGAGTCTCGCCGTCCTTGAAGCTCAGGGCAGCGTGATGACCAACAAATATGCCGAGGGATATCCGGGACACCGGTACTACGAAGGCTGTGAGAATGTTGATACGGTTGAGCAACTTGCCATCGATCGTGCCAAAAAATTGTTCGGTGCGGAACACGCCAACGTCCAGCCGCATTCGGGTTCTCAGGCGAACATGGCGGTATATTTCAGCGCTCTGCAAACGGGCGACGTCGTGATGGGGATGGAACTGTCTCATGGCGGCCATTTGACGCACGGTTCGCCGGCAAGCTTTTCCGGAAGATTCTTTAAAATACAGCATTACGGCGTCAACCCGGAAACCGAGAAGCTTGATATGGACGCGGTAAGGAAACAGGTCCTGGAGATCAAACCGAAAATGATCATTGTGGGCGCAAGCTCTTATCCGCGTGCGATTGATTTCGCAAAGTTCGGTGAGATCGCAAAAGAAACAGGCGCGTATCTCATGGCGGATATCGCGCATACCGCCGGTCTGATTGCGGGCGGTGTTCACCCCAATCCCTTTCCGCATGCCGACTTCGTGACGGTGACGACACATAAGACACTCCGCGGACCGCGCGGCGGCATGATCCTGTGCAAAAAAGAATATGCCAAGCAGATAGACAAAATGGTCTTTCCCGGGATTCAGGGCGGTCCCCTGATGCATGTGATTGCCGCAAAAGCGGTGTGTCTCGGGGAGGCGTTGACCGAGGAGTTTGCCGATTACCAGCAGCGGATTGTGCGTAATGCCGCTCGCCTGGCAGCCGAACTTACGGAGCGCGGATTCAGGCTTGTAAGCGGAGGAACGGATACACACCTTATACTCGTCGACGTCACGAACAAGGGATTCACCGGGAAAGAAGCCGCGGATGTGCTCGACGAGGCCGGCATTACGGTGAACATGAATACGATACCGTTTGACAAGCAAGGTCCCTCAATTACGAGCGGTATCAGGCCGGGGACCCCGGCCGTCACCACGTGCGGGATGGGGGAGGAGGAAATGGTTCTCATAGCGGAACTCATTGAAGAAGCCCTCAGTGCACGCTCCGACTCGGCTCGTCTGGCTGGTATTAGGGAAAGAGTGGCGGAATTGTGCGCAAGGTTCCCGGTTCCCGGCGAGGCCTGACGGACCACACCCCTTCAGCCGATAGTGGAGATACATTCATGACACGACCATCATGGGACGAATACTTTCTGGAAATCGCCAAGCTTGTCGCAAGCCGTTCAACGTGCCTGAGAAGACAGGTCGGCGCCGTGTTTGTGAGAGATAAACGCATGTTGGCGACGGGATATAACGGCGCCCCGAGTGGCCTGAAACATTGTGAAGAGGTCGGCTGTATCCGGGAACGTGAGGGCGTTCCTTCGGGCGAACGACATGAATTGTGCCGGGGGATTCACGCCGAACAGAACGCCATCCTCCAGGCGGCCCAGTTCGGGATCAGCCTCCGTGATTCCATGTTATATTGCACGACTCAACCCTGCGTTCTTTGCGCGAAGATGCTTATTAATACCGGTATAAAGCGCATGGTCGTGCTCGGTGGATATCCGGACAGCCTCGCGCGCGAAATGCTGGATGAATCCGACGTTGATATCGTTGTAAAGGAAACGGAGCAAACATGATCTCGCTGACTCCAAAACAAATAGTGGTTGAACTCGATAAATACATCATCGGCCAGCATAATGCAAAGCGCATGGTAGCGATTGCCATGCGGAATCGCTGGCGCAGGCAGCGCCTGACGGAGGAACTGCGTGATGAGGTCGCGCCGAAGAATATTATCATGATCGGACCCACCGGCGTAGGGAAAACAGAGATCGCCCGCCGGCTCGCGCGGCTGACGGATGCGCCGTTCTTGAAGGTGGAGGCTTCCAAATTCACGGAGATCGGCTATGTCGGTCGTGACGTCGAATCGATGATTCGCGAGTTGACCGAAATCGCGATCAACATGGTAAAGGCGGAACGGACCGCCGAGGTCCAGGGCGTCGCGGAAGAGATGGCGGAAGAACGGCTGTTGGATATCCTCCTGCCGCCGCAATACCAGCCCGCCGGTGGAAGCGGCGAGACGTTTGCCGGACGCGGACCCGACGACACGGTCAAAACCCCTGCAACCACCCGCGACAGGTTGATGGAAAAGCTCCGAAACGGGGACATGGATGAGAGGTACGTCGAGATCGAGATGCAGGAGACGCCGTCGCTGCCTCTTCAGATTTTCTCGGGGTCCGGTCTCGAGGAAATGGATGTCGGTTTGAAAGGGATGCTTGGCAAGCTCATCCCGTCGCAGACGAAGAAAAAGAAGTCGAAGATTAAAGAGGCCAGGAAGATTCTCGTCCAGGAGGAAGCGCAAAAGCTCATCGATATGGATGAGGTCATTTCGACGGCCCTCAACAGGACCCGGGATGCGGGCATCATTTTCCTTGATGAGATCGACAAGATTGCCGTCCGCGGACATTCCGGGCACGGGCCTGACGTCTCCCGCGAAGGAGTCCAGCGCGATCTGCTCCCGCTGGTTGAGGGGAGTACGGTCATTACAAAATATGGGCCGGTGAACACCCAGCATATCCTGTTTATTGCTGCCGGCGCATTCCATATGTCCAAACCCTCGGACCTTATCCCCGAACTGCAGGGGCGCTTCCCGCTTCGTGTGGAGCTTTCGAGCCTGACGGCGGAAGATTTCGAGAGGATTCTTAAGGAACCGGTGAACGCTCTTGTGAAGCAATATATCGGCCTTCTGGCAACGGAGAGCATCGAACTTGTCATTACCGATGATTGCATTAAGGAAGTCGCCAGGAGCGCCGAACTCGTCAACGAGCAGACTGAGAACATTGGCGCGCGTCGCCTGCATACGATAATGGAGCGCGTGATAGAGGAAATTTCATTCGATGCTCCCGATCGCGCGAACACCACCATCACGATAGACGCCGCCTACGTAAATGAACGGCTGGCAGAGATCCTCAAGGACCAGGATCTGAGCCGATTCATTCTCTGATAAGGACACTTCTCAGGTATGCCCACATTTCGCACTGAGATCACGCTCTGCACTGACAAGCGTATCGAGATCGTTGATATCACCGATCGGGTTTACGAAGCTTGCAGGGACAGCGCAATAAAGGACGGCATCGCGCTCGTATTCCCGCATCATACAAGTTCCGCCGTATATATCAGTGACAGCGATTATTCGCTGACTGGCGATTTCGGTTCCATTCTTTCCGAACTAGCTCCCGATGGGCGGGAGTACGCGCACGACAGGACGGATTACAAGAAGAACGCCTTCGGACATATCCGGGCAACCCTTGCAGGGCACCACATTATTATCCCGATAACAGGTGGTCAGCCGGACCTCGGCCGGTTCCAGACGATATACTACGCCGAATTCGACGGCCAACGCGATAAGGAAATCATCATCAAGATTATCGGCGAGTGATGACTGGGCCGGTTTGATCCTGTCAAGCGAAGAAGGATGAGAATTCCCCTGCATTGTTTCGATCTGCAAAACCAGAGAAAAGCGTGTGATAATTACAGAAGATTATTTTACAGAGGGGCGAAGCCCCGTGAAATATCGCGATAATCTATGAATTCCAAACCTACTCCCGTTCGTCACGTGTTCCTGCAGGGGCCGCCATTTGATACAATTGTGGCGGCGTTTACCACCCGCAATGTGAGAAAAGACAGCCCGCCATCGGAAGACCTCAATACCGGCTTGCATACATGTGACGACCCCATTGCTGTCCGGGAAAACAGGCAGGTGGTTTTCGGGGCGCTCGGTCTCGACCCGGAATCTCTGACGGTGGCACAACAGGCACACAGCGACAACGTATGCCTGGTGAATGGTGAACAGCGGGGGAGAGGGGCGCTGAGATACGAGGACGCCATCCCTGAGACCGATGCTTTGATTACCAACACTCCCGGTGTCTCGATTGGCGTGTTCACGGCTGACTGTGTCCCGATTTTTCTCTTTGATCCCCGATGTGTCGCAGTGGGTATCGTGCATGCGGGCTGGCGCGGCGCCGTCAAGGGAATTGCCGCAAAGGCGGTGCAAAGAATGCAGGAGGAATTTGGAACAAATCCCAAAGACATGCACGCCGCGATCGGGCCATCCATTGGGAAATGCTGTTATGATGTGCGCCATGATGTATATGACGAGTTCCACGGGAGCTTCCCCTCATACGCGCCCTCTTTGTTCGAGGAAATAGCGGGAACAGGCAACCTCATTGCGCCTGACAGCAATGGGGCGGGGCAGGAGCCCGAACAAAAAAAGTGGTCTCTTGACCTGTGGCTGGCCAACCGCCTGCAGCTTGAAGAATGTGGTCTTAAGAGGGAGTGCATCGCTGAGATCGGAATCTGCTCAGCCTGCAGTTCCCACGAATTCTTTTCCTTTCGCAAACTGGGCCCAAAAACAGGTCGCATGCTTTCAATAATCTCAATCCTCCCTCCTGGCAACCATCCCTGATCTGACCTCTTCTAAATTTTTGTATGATCGCAGCATGCTGCGTCCGTGACCGTTGAAGCATTTTCGCGGCGACGGGGACTGTCCCCGGCACTGAGTTGTCCTCTGGACAGGAATCAACGGGCTGTCCCCAAAGCCATGTCTCTTGCCTTTCCCGAAGCACGCTTGTTATAATGACCTCTGCGTTGTCCCAAAGCCCACTCAGGAAACATGTATTTAATGATGATTGCCCTCCCGGAAATACCTCAGGCAAAGGAGAAAATCAATGGGATTTGAATTCGAGAAAGGTCAACCATATATAATGCCCGCCCATTTTGGAGCCTACACCATGGGATGGGACGGCAAAGTCGCGCATTATGCGGATAACACCGCTTTTACCATTCTCTATGTCACTGAAAAAGAGGCTGCGTCGGCCCTCTTGCCGCCCGGCTTTGTCGTTGCGGACCCGCCAATCATATCGGTGAGCTATGTGATGTGTCGCGGTGTCGATTTTATGGCCGGCGGCGGCTACAATCTTGTCGCGGTCAATGTTGCGGCAAGCTTCGAAGGAAAGCGCGACAAAGCCACGGGAAATTTCGCGCTGGTGCTTTGGGAGAACGAGTTTATGCCTATAATTGTCGGCCGGGAAATCTTGGGCGCGGCAAAACTTTTGGCGGACATTCCGGACGCATGGGCGAGAGATGATAAGAATGGTTTTTCGGTTTCGGAAAACGGAAGCCTGCTTCTCGAAGGCGAGGTCTCGGGCCTGCAGAAGCTTTCCGATGAAGCGATGCAAGCCATGCTCGCACAGGCTGAGGGCCAGATATGGATGGGCTGGAAATATGTTCCATCGTGCGATCTTAAGGGAGCGGATGTCAGCACTGCCACTGCATTGCCTGCAAAGGCCGACATCAAAGAAGCCTGGCTCGGGCAGGGCAAAATCGTCTTCCATGAAACGGCATGGGAAAAGGCTCCGATGTCTTATCGCATCGTGAATACCTTGAGAGAACTTCCGATTGTGGAATACCAGGCCGGAATTATGACTCGCGGCTCGCAAGATCTCCTCATCCATCAGCAGCATCCGATGGAATAACTCGCTTGCGGCATCGCATCGAGATTACAGGGGAGAAAATATGAATGTTGACGAAATCAAAACGGTACTGATATTGGGCTCGGGAACCATGGGCTCACGCATTGCGCTCGGATGTGCGCTGAACGGTTACAGCGTAGTTGTCTACGACGTTTCTGAGGACGCCCTGGCCGGACTCGAGACCCGGCTTCTGTTCATGGGGCATTTTCTGGCCGAAGAAGGCAAGACGACCATGGAGGCGGTTGAAGAATCAATGAGCCGGATTAAAACCGTGTCCGATCCCGCCGAAGCCGCGGCAAATGCCGACCTCCTCATCGAAGCGGTTCCCGAAAGACTCAAACTGAAACACGAGGTGTTCGCCCGGTTCGAGGATCTGTGCCCGGAAAAAACCGTCTTCGTTTCCAACACTTCTTCTCTCCTGACAAGCGAGATTGAGACTGCGGTTGAGCGCAAGGATCGATTTGCCGCGCTTCATTTCCACGGCTATAAAAGCGTCGTCGATATCATGCGCGGCGCCCGGACATCGGACGAAACCGTTGCATTGCTGAGACAATTCAGCAGGAGCGTTGGTGAACTCCCGATCGTTATGAAAAAAGAAAATCCGGGCTTCCTGCACAACTCGATGTTCATCGCCTGGCTGGAGTCGGCCATGTGGCTTGCGGCCGGAGATTTTGGAAGCGTCGAGGATATTGACCGCTCTTGGATGAAAGTGCATGATGTCCCGAGGGGGCCGTTCGGCTATCTCGATGTGGTAGGGCTTGATGTCGCAAAAGATGTGGGCGAAGCGATGTTGGCCAGGGGGCATCCGGGACACTGGAATGAAACCCGCGATTTTCTGCAATCCTACATCGACAAGGGCCATCTCGGCATCAAGACCGGCCAGGGCTTCTATACCTACCCCGATCCCGCTTACCGACAACCCGACTTTCTGGAAGGTGAATAATGCAGCAGGAATAAGGTGCGAGTCAGGGGAGTTTCCTTAAAGGTTTTAGCAGGCATTCAATCCTGACCGGCCATATCCGTCCAATACTGAATGGCTTTCGCCTCGCCGGGATATTCCTTCGGAGGATTTGTCTTGAAATGTTCCTCCGACCTCTTGACAAGTTTCATCAGCCTGTCCTCCAATTCCTGCGTCTTGGCTTCAATGACGTCCATGTCGGCATCCGGAGGAACATGGACGGGCTCTTCCCAGAAGTAGGCGAATTCGTTGAATGGGAGAGGGATAAGCGTGCGGTCCCATGTGCGCATATGGACTGACCTTTTCGCGCAGCAGCGGACGGGATAGATCGGAACCCCGGCTTCTTTGGCGATAACAATGATGCCTTTCTTAACCTTGTATCGCGGGCCCCGGGAGCCATCCACCGTAATGCCGAAAAAGATCTTGTCGTGCGTGCGAATGTAGTCGATGACCTCGGCCAGTGCCTGGGCGCCGGCCAACGAACTTCCTCCCCTCACAGGAGTGAATCCGATCCTTCGTACGGCTTTCGCCATCAGTTCGCCCAGATTGCTTTTGCTCACCATCGATACGACATCATAATTGCGGAACGTAAACGGGAGGAGCATAACGTCCTGGTGCCAGCATGCCCCGAGCAGGCTTGTGCCCTCATCAAACTCTTTCTTCATCCTGCCAAAATTATAGAAGACTCTCTTGCTGGTGAGAAAGACGATGTGCATATATGTTTTGTAAATTGGCGGTATGAGCCATACAATTGCTTTTACGTAATAGGGTACTTTGCGGGTTGTCGCTTTCATAGGGATGGTCCCGGCGTCAGCCCTCCATAAATTTGCGCGTTACCCGCACGTATTTCTCAGCCCAATATTTGTTTTTGGCGGATTCCGATTCGGGCATCTCCCTTTTTACTTTTGCGGGAACTCCGACAACGAGACTGCGCGGCGGAATCTTCGTGTTTGGCGGGATAAGGGCGCCGGCGCCGATTGTGGACTGATACCCGACAACGACGCCGTTCATGATGATGGCGCCCATGCCGACCATGACTTCATCTTCGATGGTGCAGCCGTGCAGGTTGACGCCGTGGCCGACCGTCACGTAGTTGCCGACGATGCAGGGCCAGTCATCAGCGACATGCAGCGTTGAGTTGTCCTGGATATTGCTGAAATCGCCGATGCGAATATCGTTGATATCACCGCGCAGGACGCAGTTGAAGAGGATACTTGCATTATCGCCGATTGTGACGCCGCCTATTATCTTTGCTCCTTCGCCAATAAAGGCGGTGGGTGCGACGATCGGCTTTCGGTCGCCATAGTTTATGATCATAACAAAAATATTTTAGAGCGTTGTCTCGGACGATTCACCGAAGACCTCGACCAGCGTGGAGCAGATCTCGCCGATTGTCGCATAGTTCTCGACACACCCAACGATCAGCTCGATCAGATTCGCATCGCCCGCGGCCGCTTCCTTGAGCTGGTGCAGCGATTTCTCGACGGCGCCGCCGTCGCGTTCGGCGCGAACCGCTTTCAGCGACTCGATCTGTTCCGCCTGTACTTTCAGGTCCACCTCGAGCAGCTTGTCCGGCGGCGGTTCTTCGGCCTGGAACTTATTGACGCCGACGATCACTTTGTCCCCGCTCTCGATCATCTGCTGATAACGGTAAGAGCTTTCCTGGATCTCTCGCTGCATGAATCCGTTCTTGATGGCCTGGATCGCTCCCCCCATCGAATCGATCTTCTCCAGATAATCCCTTGCGCCCTCCTCGATCTCGTTTGTCAATTTCTCGACATAATAGGAACCGCCCAACGGGTCGGGCACGTCCGCTGCGCAGCTTTCGTAGGCGATGATCTGCTGGGTGCGGAGCGCCAGGCGCACGGCTTCCTCGGTCGGCAGGCAGAGCGCTTCGTCGCGCGAGTTGGTGTGCAGCGACTGCGTTCCGCCGAGCACCGCCGCGAGCGCCTGCATTGCGACGCGGACGACGTTATTTTCATGTTGCTGTATGGTGAGCGTGCAGCCGGCGGTCTGTGTGTGGAAACGCAATTTCTGCGAATTCGGTTTCCGGGCGTTGAACCGCTCGGTCGCGATGTGGGCCCAGAGGCGCCTTGCCGCGCGGAACTTCGCAATCTCCTCGAAAAAGTTGTTGTGCGAATTGAAAAAGAATGAGAGCCTGCCTGCGAAATCGTCTACGTCGAGTCCGGCTTCGACGGCGGCTTCAACATAAGCGATCGCGTTCGCGAGCGTGAAGGCGACCTCCTGGACCGCGGTCGAACCGGCCTCCCGTATGTGATAGCCGCTGATGCTTATCATGTTCCAGCGGGGAAGATTATCGGTGCAGTACTTGAAGGTGTCTGTCACAAGACGCATCGACGGCGTGATAGGGAACCGGTGTGTTCCGCGGGCGACGTATTCCTTCAGTATATCGTTCTGGATCGTGCCGCCAAGTTTGTCGAGCGGCGTCCCGCGCTTCTTTGCCATTGCGACATACATCGCGAGCAGGATCGAGGCCGTCGAGTTGATCGTCATCGATGTCGTCACCTTGTCAAGCGGAATCTCGTCGAAGAGCACCTCGACGTCCCGCAGTGAATCGATCGAGACGCCGACCTTGCCGACTTCACCGTCCGCGAGCGCATGATCCGAATCATAGCCGATCTGGGTAGGCAGGTCGAAAGCGATGCTCAAGCCGGTCTGCCCGTGATCGAGCAGAAAACGATATCGCTTGTTGGATTCCTTTGCGTCTGCGAAGCCGGCGTACTGCCGCATCGTCCACAGACGGCCCCTGTACATCGTCGGCTGTATGCCGCGCGTGAACGGATACTCGCCGGGGAATCCGAGGTCCTTCTGGTAATCCATGTCCTCGACGTCAAGAGGAGAATATATGTTGCGCATCTCTATGCCCGAGTCGGTCTCAAACCTGGGTGAGCGCTCCGGGAATTTGGCAAGCACTTTCGCCAGTGTTTTCTCTTCCCACTGCTTGTGCAGTTCTGCAAGTTCTTCCCTGTTCATAACCAGCTTCCTTTCGGGGTGTCAAGCCAAAGACAGATTGAGTAAATGCGTCGGCTCGATTATGTGCCAATCACGACAAGCGGAGTTCCCTCGCTGACGTTGTCGTTGGGTGATATCTTGATTTCCTTGACCGTACCGGCCACAGGAGACATGATGTTGTTTTCCATCTTCATGGTTTCAATTACCAGAAGCACGTCGTTGGCTTTCACGGTGTCGCCGACCCTTACCTTCACGCTGAGGATCAGGCCGGGCAGGGGCGCCTTTACGGTGGTGACACCTCCGACCGTCTCCACCTCGACCTTCGGAGCGCCGCCGGGGAAAGCCGCAGTGGCGACCTGGGGCGGGGGAGCGCTTGCCCTTACCATCTCCGGCACATGGGCCGCTGCCGCCGTGATCTCTTTGATCCCGACTTCGTGCGGGGTCCCGTTGACGATCACCAGCGCGCCGTCGCTGCTCAACTTCGTAACCTCTACCAGATACGCCTTATCGTCAAACACAATCTCGAATCTTCTCACTGAAGGGGGCCTCCTGATTTGATTCGCTTTGCCTTTTAACCCTCATCCTTGTCTTTTATAGGGGCGCAGCATGCTGCGCCCGCCCGAAACCATCTGTCGTTAAAGCGGAATGTTCCCGTGTTTCTTCGGCGGATTCGTGTCGCGTTTATTCTGGAGCATGTCGAGCGCGCGAATAAGCTTCATTCTCGTATTCTTCGGCTCGATCACTTCGTCGACGTATCCCATCTGCGCCGCGATATACGGGCTCGCGAACTTGTCGCGATATTCCTGGATCAACTGCTGCCGGGTCGCATCCTTGTCCTCGGCCTCCGTGATCTCTTTCCTGAAAACGATATTGACCGCACCGTCCGGTCCCATCACGGCGATCTCGGCCGAGGGCCACGCGTAGTTGATATCGCAGCGGACGTGCTTCGAAGACATCACGCAGTAAGCCCCGCCGTAAGCCTTGCGCGTGATCACCGTCACTCGCGGGACGGTCGCTTCGCAGTATGCATAAATGAGCTTCGCGCCGTGCACGATGATGCCGCCGTATTCCTGTGCCGTTCCCGGCAGAAAACCGGGCACGTCCTCGAACGTGACGATGGGGATATTGAATGCATCGCAGAATCGGACAAAGCGCGCGCCCTTCTTCGACGCGTTTATGTCGAGGCATCCCGCCTGCACATTCGGCTGGTTGGCCACGATGCCGACCGATCTTCCGCCGAGCCGCCCATATCCGACGATGATGTTTCTCGCGTAGTTGGCGTGCACCTCGAGGAACCGGCCGTCGTCCACCACCGACCGGATCACCTCGTACATGTCGTAAGATTCCTTCGGATTATCGGGAATGATCGTGTTCAACATGTCGTCGGCGCGGTCGGGGCTGTCGCCGCTCATGTCGTGCGGTGGATCTTCCATATTGTTCTGGGGCAGATAGGAAAGGAGATCCTTCACCATCTGGAGACAGCTCTTCTCGTCGGGCATCGCGAAATGGCATACGCCGCTCCGGCTCGAGTGCGTCTGTGCGCCGCCGAGTTCCTCCTGTGTCACCTCTTCGAACGTCGTCGCCTTTATCACCTGCGGGCCGGTAATAAACATGTGGCTCGTCTTGTCGACCATAAAGATGAAGTCAGTCAGCGCCGGCGAATAGACCGCGCCTCCCGCGCACGGCCCCATGATGACCGATATCTGCGGGACCACCCCGGATGCGAGCGTGTTCCGCAGGAATATGTCCGCATACCCGGCGAGGCTTTCCACGCCTTCCTGTATCCGCGCGCCGCCGGAATCGGCGATGCCGATGATGGGCGCGCCGTTGCGTGTTGCATGCTCCATCAGATTGCAGACCTTCTCGGCGAACGCATACCCGAGCGTGCCGCCGATGACCGTGAAATCATGCGCGAACACGTAGACAAGCCGGCCGTTGATCATCCCGTACCCGGTCACCACAGCGTCGCCGAGAAATTTCTTTTTATCCATTCCGAAATGCGAGCTTCGATGCGTGACGAACCCTCCCAACTCCTGGAACGAACCCTCGTCGAGCAGTTCATCGACTCTCTCGCGGGCGGTCAGTTTCCCCTTCTCGTGCTGGGCCTCGATCCGCTTTTCGCCGCCGCCTAATAGCGCCTCACGCTGCATCTCCTTGAGCTTTTCTATGTGTTCCAGAGTGGACATCGGAGTCTCCTTACGAGGTTGCTGTTATCTTCTTTGCCCTGTGTAAGTCATTCAATGCAGTGAAGTTAGCCGTTTGCAAAAAAATCCGAAACTGGACCGTGAACACCTTCTGTTTTCGCGGCCGGTTCGGCATCAGAAATTGCTGCTGGAAATAAAAAAACGCCAGGATGAACCTGCAAAAGACTTCAAAAAAGCAGCCTAGTCTATCACAAATTCCGAAAATGTGTCAAGAAATCAAAGGGTTTTCTCTCTGCATCCTCTGTGGCAGAAATAAATATATGGTTATTATTTTGTGTCCTTCGTTGTGCCTTCATCCCTAAATAATCAGTGATAATCTGCGTGAATCTGTGAAATCTGTGGATAAAATGTCTTTCTGTTTCTTTATCTTTGTTTGTGTTATTCGTGATTCAGGCTCTGGACTTTTCTATTATCCGTACTGATACCATTTCCCCG
>CAYZZY010000011.1:14812-22415 GCA_964482745.1 uncultured bacterium | reverse complement strand
ACGGTTCGCCATCCGCGAGGGCGGTCGCACCGTCGGCGCCGGAGTTGTGGCCGAAATCATAGAATAGGCGGAGACGAAGAGGAGATATGGCGGATAGCCAGAAAATAAGGGTCAGGCTGAAAGCTTATGACCACAGAATACTCGACCAGTCCACCAGCGAAATAGTGGATACGTGCAGGCGGACGGGCGCCAAAGTCGCCGGCCCGATTCCCCTTCCCACTTCGCGCACCGTTATCACCGTGTTGCGGTCGCCCCATGTGGACAAAAAGTCCCGTGAGCAGTTTGAGATGCGCACGCACAGGCGCCTGATTGATATTATCGAGCCAACGGCCCAAACGGTCGATGCACTGATGAAGCTCGATCTTCCAGCAGGCGTAAATGTTGAGATAAAGCTCTGATTTTTGGAAAGGCGGATGCCCCCTTGCGCCGGTAAAGACCTTCACGGGTCATTGGCGAGGGCGTATCGTTGCCGGCATAAGAGGCGGGGTTCATGCCCGCTCGCGTGAAAGGGTAAAGAAGTGTTTGGAGTGCTCGGGAAAAAACTTGGGATGTCGCAGATATTCACCGAGGAGGGAAATCTCATCCCCGTGACGGTGATTCAGGCGGGTCCCTGCGTCGTCACGCAGGTGAAGGAAAAAGGCCGTGACGGCTATGAAGCGGTACAATTGGGATTTGAAGACAAAAAACGCAATGTGACAAAACCGCTCCGCGGCCACTATGACCGATCGGGAACGGCGCCCAAGCGATACCTTCGCGAGTTCTCCCGGAAGGCCGCGCCCGAACTCTCCGAAGGGGGCGAGGTGAAGGCCGCCATCTTCGAAGAGGGCGAACGTGTCGACATCAGGGGTATAACAAAAGGACGCGGATTTGCGGGTGTTGTCCGGCGGTACAATTTCGGCGGCGGTCCCGCCAGCCACGGGCACACAATGCATCGAGGTCCCGGCTCCATTGGGCAGTGCGCAACCCCGGCCGAGGTCTGGAAGGGCCGAAAAATGCCGGGACAGATGGGAAGGGTCGCCCGTACCATACAGAACCTTAAGGTCGTTAAGGTGGATGACGAGAAGAATCTGTTGTTCATATGCGGCTCGGTCCCGGGCGCCAACGGCGGCCTCGTGGAAGTTCGCAAGGCGGTCAAGGGGCCGGGTAAAAAAGTGAAAGGAAAGAGCTGAGATGGCACAAGCCGTCCTTTACGCAACAAACGGTTCTCAGCTCGGCACTGTCGAACTGAAGGATGACATCTTTGGCAAAGCGCCCAATGAGTCCGTTGTACATCAGGTCGTTGTTGCCCAACAGGCTAATCTCCGGCAGGGGACCGCGGCGAGCAAGGAGCGCTCCGACGTGGCCGGCAGCACCAAAAAGCTCTGGCGGCAGAAGGGGACCGGCCGTGCGCGTTCCGGCAGCGGCAAGACGCCTCATTGGAGAGGTGGAGGAACGGCATTTGGCCCGCATCCCCGTGATTTTTCGAAGAAGACCTCAAAGAAGCTCCGGCGTGAGGCGCTCCGATCGATGCTTGCCGACAAGCTGCGGAACGACCAGATGGTTGTCCTCAACGACCTCAGTCTCGATGCGCCAAAGACAAAGGACCTGGCCACGATTTTGGGACGCCTCAATATTTCGGAAACCTGCCTGGTTGTGACCGAGAAGGAAGACAAAAACGTTTTTCTCTCGGCCAGGAATCTTCCGGGCGTGAAGCAGGCCTTCGTGGACTCGTTGGGGGCGCTCGACGTTATTCGGCACAGAAAACTCCTGCTGACAAAGTCGGCGCTTGAGGCACTGGAGAAAAAGCTCTCATGAAGTATGATCCGTATAAGATAATAAGGCGGCCGGTAATATCGGAGAAGTCGACCTTCTTGGCCGAGAGCGACAACAAATATGTGTTCGAGGTTGCCCTCGATGCCAACAAGATCCAGATAAAAAAAGCCGTGCAGGACGTCTTCAAGGTTGGCGTTACCAAAGTAAGAACCCTGCGGATGGCCGGTAAAAAAAAACGTGTTCGCTTACAGATGGGTCGCACTCCCGACTGGAAAAAGGCCATAGTGACTTTGAAAGAGGGCGACCGCATAGAACTCTTCTAAGCGGGGAAACACCACAATGGGCATAAAAAAATATTCTCCGAGAACGCCGGGCTTGCGGCACAGAACCGGCTCCACGTTTGAGGAGTTGACAAAGGGAAAAGAGCCCGAAAAGGCTCTCATGAAGGGACTCAAGCGGTCGAGCGGTCGTAACGGGGACGGACGGATCACCGTGCGCCACAGGGGTGGAGGACACAAAAGAAAATATCGCGCTGTCGACTTCAAGCGAGATAAGGACGGCATCCCCGGCGTCGTGAAGGCCATCGAGTACGACCCGAACCGCAGCGCCAGAATCGCTCTTATTCAATACCCCGATGGGGAGAAACGCTATATCCTGGCGCCGCTCCACCTTGAGGTCGGGGCGCGAATTTCATCCGGACCCGACGCGGAGATCGTTGTCGGCAACAGCCTGCCTATCTCCCGAATCCCTCTTGGCACCATCATCCACAACATAGAGATGAAGCCGGGCAAGGGAGGCCAGTTGGCGCGTACCGCCGGCGCTGGCGCTCAGCTTGCCGCCAAAGAAGGCGATTACGCTCACATAAAGCTGCCGTCCGGCGAGGTGAGGCTCATTCATACACAATGCCGCGCGACGATCGGGCAGGTCGGCAACATCGACCATGAAAATATATCGCTCGGTAAGGCAGGCCGCGCGCGATGGAGGGGCAAACGACCCCACACTCGCGGAGTGGCTATGAACCCTGTCGACCATCCGCTCGGAGGCGGCGAGGGAAAATCCTCAGGAGGCCGGCACCCTTGCTCGCCCTGGGGAATGCCCAGCAAAGGGTTCAAAACGCGGAAAAAATCGAAGACGTCGAGCAAATATATCGTAAAGGGCAGGAAAAAATAAACGGTTTGGAGGCCAGGCAGTGCCACGTTCTGTAAAAAAAGGTCCGTTTGTGGATGAGCACCTCCTGAAGAAGGTGCTCCGCCAGCAGGAGACTGGGAACAAGAAGGTGATACGCACATGGTCGCGCCGCTCCACGATTGTTCCGGAGATGGTCGGCCTTACACTATCCGTGCACAACGGAAAGAGATTTCTTCCCATATATATCACTGAGAATATGGTTGGCCACAAACTTGGCGAATTCGCTCCAACACGCATATTCCGCTCCCATGGAGGCGCGGAAAAGACGCGGGTCATCCGCAAGAAACCTTGAGCGGACTCGCTCTTCTTAATGGAGTAGTTATGATAGCAATGGCAAAAGGCCGGTATCTAAGGACGACGCCGCGGAAGGCAAGGCTGGTTGTCGACATGATACGCGGCAAATACACCGAAGAGGCTCTCAGCGTGCTTCAGTTCACGCCAAAGAGGGCCGCACGAACCGTCGAACGGGTGCTCAAATCGGCCATAGCGAACGCGGAACAGCGGGACGATGTGAACGTGGACAACCTGTTTGTCAGCAAGGTCACGGTGAACGGCGGGCCGACGCTTAAGCGCCTGCGCCCCGTCCCCATGGGACGTGCGGTCAGGTTTCTTAAACGCACCTCCCACATAACCATCGAACTGGACGAAAAGGAGCGATAGCCGATGGGGCAAAAAGTTCATCCGGTCGCCTTCAGGCTGGGCACGACGAAGACATGGTCCTCCCGCTGGTTTGCCGGACGGGATTATGCAAAGCTTCTGCATGCGGACCTCAAAATAGTCAAGATCGTCAAAGAGAAGCTTTCCCATGCGGGAATATCCAAGGTCGAAGTCGAAAGAATGGGGCAGAAAACTCGCGTCACGATTCATACCGCGCGCCCCGGTATCGTCATCGGCAGACGCGGCGCCGAAGTCGATCAGCTTCGCGCCGAACTCGAGAAACTCGCCGAGAACGAAGTCTTTATCGTTGTTCAGGAAATAAAAAAGCCGGAACTCGATGCGCAACTCATCGCCGAAAGCCTTGCAATCCAGCTCGCGCGAAAGATCTCTTTCCGGCGTGCCATCAAAAAAGCGGTCACGACCGCGATGAGACTCGGCGCCAACGGAATCAGAATCTCTTGTTCGGGCCGTCTTGCCGGCGCGGAAATCGCGCGCACGCAATGGTACCGCGAGGGACGCGTGCCGCTGCACACCTTGAGGGCCGACATCGACTATGGTTTCGCTGAGAGCAACACCACCTTCGGCAAGATAGGCGTCAAGGTGTGGGTGTATAAGGATGAGACGCAAGACCGTGACAGAGGGAGACGCGGAGCCGTCTAGGAGGTTTTCAAAGAGATGTTGATGCCAGGCAGAGTAAAGTACCGCAAGGACCATCGCGGTCGCATGAAAGGGAAGGCGTCACGGGGCAATCTTGTCAATTTCGGCGAGTACGGCCTTCAGGCGCTTGAACCCGCATGGATCACAGCGCGCCAGATAGAGGCCGCCAGGGTTGCGCTTACCCGAAAAATTAAACGCGGCGGCAAGGTCTGGCTGAATGTCTTTCCGGCAAAACCGGTCAGCAAGAAACCGCTGGAAGTACGCATGGGAAAGGGAAAGGGCGAGCCTGAGATGTGGGTCGCCGTCGTGAAGCCCGGCAAGGTCATGTTTGAGATCGAAGGAGTCGAGGAAAATCTGGCCCGGGAGGCGTTTCGCCTGGCATCAAGCAAGCTCCCCATTCGCACGCGCTTCATCAAACGGATGCATTCCATCGGGGGAGGCCGCTGATGCGAGCCAAAGAATTGCAGGAACTCACCGCGGAGGAACTCGAGCACGAACTGGGTGAACAGACTCAGGCGATCTTCAACCTGCGGGTTCAGGCAGCCAGTGGACAGCAGATCGATAATGTGAAACGTTTTCGCCAACTCAAGCGTGATATCGCAAGGATAAAGACCGTGTTAAACCAAAAACAGCGGTCGATAGCTCAGGGATAGTAGCCACATGGAACAGACGAGACAAAAGCAGGAAAAGGTTGGGGTCGTCGCCAGCGCAAAAATGGATAAAACGATTGTGGTCAAGGTGCAGAATACCTTTATGCACCCCGTCTACAAGCGGGTGGTCAGGAAGACCAAGAAGTTCACGGCGCATGATGAGCGGGGCGAATGCAAAGTCGACGACATAGTTCGTATCGTGCAGACCAGGCCGCTCAGCAAGACCAAAAGGTGGCGGCTTGCAGAGATTATAAAGCAAGCAAAATAGCAAAACGGCGGCGAACACTATCGGCGCTGACATTTGCGGAGCAATCATGATCCAGATGAAAACAAAGCTCGAGGTGGCGGATAACTCGGGCGCCAAAAGACTTGAGTGTATCCATGTGCTCGGCGGCACAAGGGCTCGCTACGCGCGGGTGGGCGATATCATCGTGTGTTCGGTGAAAGCGGCCATGCCGCAAGCTCAAATAAAAAAAGGCGAGGTCGTCAAGGCGGTCGTCGTGAGAACCAAACAGGACACCCAGCGCGCCGACGGTTCGGTGGTTAGATTCGATGATAATGCCGCTGTCGTTATAAACGAACAGAAAATTCCGAGAGGGACCAGAATCTTTGGTCCCGTACCGCACGAATTGCGGGGAAAAGACTTCATGCGCATAATTTCGCTCGCGCCTGAAGTAGTATGAGTCGAAGGTGGGAGTCAGGGAATGAGCAGATCGAAGATGCATATAAAAAAGGGCGATTCCGTCGTGATCATTTCCGGCAAGGAAAAGGGAAAGCGCGGCAAGGTGTTGCATGTTTCGCCCGACAGCAATAGGGCTATTATAGAGGCCCTCAATATGGTGACCCACCACGAACGGCCTTCTCAGAGGAACCAGCAAGGCGGCAGGGTTCAGAAAGAAGCGCCCGTTCATGCCTCCAACCTTATGCTCGTATGCGGCAAATGCGGCAAACCGACGCGTATCGGCAAGAGAGTCCTGGAGGAAGGATCGAAGGTTCGTGTCTGTAAAAAGTGCTCTGAAATCATGGATGCAGGTTAGAAAGAGGGCGGCCACAAGTGGCAAGGCTTAAAGAAAAATACCGAGATGAAATAGCTCCGGCGCTGAAACAGAGAATGGGGCTCAGCAACATCATGGAAGTCCCGCGACTGAGCAAGATCGTTCTGAATATGGGGCTTGGAGATGCGCCCGACGATGGCAAGATCATGGAAAGCGCAATAAAGGAATTGGCTGCCATTACGGGACAAAAGCCGATTATCACGCGCGCGAGGAAGTCCATCGCCGGTTTTAAATTGCGCGCGGGCGCGGCTATCGGCTGCAAAGTGATCCTCAGGGGCAGCCGGATGTATGAGTTTTTTGATCGCCTCGTCAATAGCACGATACCACGGATACGCGATTTCCGGGGCATCTCAAGAAATGGCTTCGATGGGTTCGGCAATTTTACGCTGGGCATTCAAGAACAGATCGTTTTTCCCGAGATAGACTATGACGACGTCTATAAAATCCGGGGAATGAACATAGTGTTTGTATTGAAAAACTCAACGGGTCGCGAATCCAGTCTCGAACTCCTCAAGGAGTTGGGGATGCCATTCAAAAGCGAATAGTCAACGGCGGCCCGGCCACGGTGGAGGAAATTTGTGGCGAAAAAATCTCTAATAGCGAAATGCAAGCGAGAGCCGAAATTTCGCGTGCGAAAGTATAACAGGTGCAGGATCTGCGGAAGGCCGAGGGGCTATCTTCGCAAATTCGAACTGTGCCGGATATGTTTCAGAAATCTGGCCCGTGAAGGAAGGCTGCCTGGCGTTATCAAGGCCAGTTGGTAATCCTTTTACGGAGCGTCTGAAAGTTGTAAGGAAGGAGAACGGACAGCGATGTCGCTATCGGATCCGATTGCTGACATGCTCACTCGCATTCGCAACGGCAATATGAGGATGAGTGAGAAGGTGGATATCCCCGCCTCGAAGATGAACGAGGACATTGCAAAAGTCCTCAAAAACGCGGGATATATCAACGATTACAAGATTATCGAGAACAGGAAACAGGGAGTGCTCAGGGTAGCCCTTAAGTATGGACCCGACAGGACACGGACGATTGAGGGCCTGCGCCGCGTGAGCAAGCCCGGAAGACGCGTCTATCGGAAAGCGCGCGAGCTGCCTCGCGTAATGGGCGGGTTGGGTGTTGCCATAATCTCGACCCCCAACGGCGTGCTCACCGATAAACAGTCCCGGGAAGCGAACGTCGGCGGAGAAGTGATCTGCGAAGTCTGGTAAAACGGAAGGGGTTTGCATAGATAATGTCTCGCGTAGGAAGAGTGCCGATTCCGGTTCCCGACGGAGTCAAAGTTTCCATCGACGATCAGAAGATGACGGTCGAAGGGCCAAAAGGGAAGCTCGAGCACGAAGTGCATCCCGTCATCAACTTTGCCGTCAAAGATAAAGAAATCCTCGTTACCCGTCCCGATGACACCCGCCAGAGCCGCTCGCTCCACGGGCTCACACGAGCGCTCATTGCCAATATGGTTCACGGGGTCAGCAAGGGTTTTCAGAAGAGCCTTGAGATTCAGGGTGTCGGCTACCGCGCCACCCAGCAGGGAAAAGCGCTCAATTTCCTCCTCGGGTACAGTCACCCTATCCTGTTCGAGCCGCCGAACGGAATCGAACTCTCGGTCGACCGCAACATCGTGACCGTCAGCGGGATAGACAA
>CAYZZY010000011.1:0-14712 GCA_964482745.1 uncultured bacterium | reverse complement strand
TGTGCGTGTATCGCAGTTCAAAGCATATCTATGCCCAATTGATCGATGACACCAAGGGCAGTGTCCTGGCTGCGATATCATCGCTTTCGCCCGATGCCAGAAGCAGCGGTGCATCCGGCAATACGGTGGCGTCGGCTCGAATAGTAGGAGAAGTGCTGGCCGAAAAGGCAAAAACGCTCGGGATCGAAAAAATAGTGTTTGACAGGGGTGGTTACCTCTATCACGGGCGTGTGAAAGCGCTTGCAGAAGGGGCTCGCGACAAAGGGCTCAAATTCTAGGAGGCAACTTGGAACAGCGTCGAAATGAAGGCACACAGGAGTTTGCGGAAAAGATCGTCAAGATCAATCGCGTTGCCAAAGTCGTAAAAGGCGGTCGGCGTTTCGGATTCAGCGCACTCGTTGTCGTCGGAGACGGAAAGGGCAGGGTCGGCGCCGCCCTGGGCAAGGCAAATGAAGTTCCCGAAGCAATACGCAAGGGAATCGAGAAGGCGAAGAAGGCGATGATCAATGTTCCCATTATCAATGGAACGATACCACACGAAATAGTCGGACGTGCAGGAGCCGGCCGCGTCTTCCTCAAACCGGCGTCGCCCGGCACGGGAGTGATCGCCGGCGGCGCGGTCAGGGCAGCGATGGAGGTCGCCGGTGTATCCAACGTGCTGAGCAAATCGCTTGGCTCCAGCAACCACATTAATGTCCTCAGGGCAACGATGAACGGGTTCGAGAACCTGCGTACGCCCGAGGAAATCGCAGCCAAGCGTGGCAAAGACGTGTCCGAAATCATCTCATAAGGAATAGACAAACACATGGAACTGAATACCATTAAATCCCCGAGCGGCGCGCGAAAAAAGCCCAAACGCGTGGGCCGCGGCCGGAGTTCGGGCCACGGCAAGACTTCCTGCAGGGGCGAAAACGGACAAGGATCGCGGTCAGGCTCAAGGTCTATGCGCGGGTTTGAAGGCGGCCAGATGCCGCTTCAGAGACGTGTTCCCAAGCGCGGTTTTACAAATATCTTCAAAAAAGAATACGAAACGGTCAATGTCGAGGCGCTCAACGCGTTCGAAAACGGCGCCGAAGTGACGCCGGAACTGCTGGGCGAGAAGGGCATTGTGAAGCTGAAACGCGCCGGCGTGAAGATTCTGGGCGACGGCGAACTGAAAGTGTCCCTCACCGTCCGTGCAAACCGGTTCAGCAAGACCGCAAAAGAAAAAATCGAGGCCGCGGGCGGCAAGGTTGAGGTGGTCTGATTGATTTCTCCGTTCCTGAACGCGTTCAAGATTCCCGAGCTGAAAAACCGAATCATCTTTACGCTCGTGATTCTGGCCATTTATCGACTCGGCGGACACATCCCCACTCCGGGGATCAACGGAAAGATTCTTGCCGAGTTCATTGCGGAACGACAGAACACCTTGCTCGGATTCGCGGACCTGTTTGCTGGCGGCGCGTTCAGCCGTATGACAATTTTCGCGCTCGGCATCATGCCGTATATCAGCGCCTCGATTATCCTGCAGTTGCTCGTTGCAGTGATACCCTTTTTCGAGAAACTGTCGAAGGAGGGCGAGGAAGGACGGAAAAAACTGACACAGTATACACGCTACGGCACGATAGCGCTCACGGCGGTTCAATCGCTCGGTATCAGCCTGTGGCTTTCGAACCCGAGCAACTTCGGCGGGAAAGAGATTGTTCCGCATACGGGCCTCGGATTTATCCTGCTGACGATGATCACGTTTACCACGGGCACGGCGTTCATCATGTGGCTGGGCGAACAGATAACTGAACGGGGCATCGGGAACGGGATATCGCTCATAATCTTTGCCGGAATCATCGCCGGAATGCCGACCGCGCTGGCATTGCTGTTTAAAAATGTCCAGATCGGCGAAATGAGCATATTCAAGCTGGTCATCATGGGGATTATGCTTGTAACGGTGACTGCAGGCACGATCGTGCTCACACAGGCACAGAGGAAGATTCCCGTGCAATATGCCAAGCAGATAAAAGGGAGGAAAGTTTACGGTGGCCAGAGCACATGGCTTCCTCTCAGGGTGAATCAGGCTGGCGTGATCCCCATTATATTTGCTTCGTCGTTGCTTCTTTTCCCGGCGACCATCGCCCAGTTCTTTCATAGCAGTGGCATGCAGACCCTGATGGACCTGCTTTCTCCCGGGAGGACGCTGTACAACATCCTGTATGTTACATTGATCGTTTTTTTCTGTTACTTTTACACGGCGATCACATTTAATCCGATTGACATCGCCGACAACCTGAAAAAATATGGCGGCTTCGTCCCGGGCATCAGGCCGGGCAGGCCCACCGCTGAGTATCTGGACGGAATTATGACACGCATCACGCTGCCGGGCTCTTTTGCGCTTGGGTTCATTGCAGTGGTGCCCACGATGATAGCTGCTGGTATGCGTGTGCCGTATATGGTTGCGAGCTTTTTCGGTGGCACAAGCCTTCTCATCGTCGTTGGTGTCGCCCTCGACACGGTTCAGCAGATTGAATCTCACCTCTTGACGAGGCACTACGACGGTTTCATGAAGAAGGGGCGCATCAGGGCTCGCCGGTTCTAAAGCCGAACCAGAGGAGAGAGAGGAAGAAGGAAGTGGCGAACACGGGAAAAAAAAGATTCATGATGATGCTGGGGCCGCCGGGCGCCGGAAAAGGCACCCAGGCAGTCAAGGTGGCCGAGCGGTACTCGGTTCCACATATCTCGACGGGAGACATTTTTCGGGCCGCCATCAAAGAAGGCACCGAGGTTGGGCTCAAGGCGAAGAAATTCCTTGATTCGGGAGAACTCGTACCTGATTCGGTGGTCACGGAAATCGTCGCCGAGAGAATCAAAGAAGGCGACTGCGCCGACGGATTTCTTCTGGACGGGTTCCCGCGGACCTTACCTCAGGCCGAGGCCCTTGATAAGATATTGGAAGAGGGCGGGTGTCCCCTGAGCGCCGTCGTCGATTTGGCCGTGGATATGGAGGCCCTGGTGAAGAGGCTCACCGCGCGGCGGATGTGTTCGGATTGCGGCGAAAATTATAACCTGGTATCGAAGCCGACCGAAAAAGAGGGGGTCTGCGACAAATGTGGCGGACAACTCTATCAGCGCGATGACGACAAGCGCGAGACCATCGAGAATCGGCTTTCGGTCTACGAAAAACAGACCGCTCCGCTTATTGAATATTATGAACGAGGCGGACGACTCATCAGCGTAGAGGGCGACGGTTCCATCGAGGAAGTGTTCGGGCGCGTGTGCAAGGCGCTCGATTGAACCTCGCCGCGGGAGAGCGAGCACGGTGATTGTAATACGGTCTGCGGGCGAAGTGTCGATTCTCCGCGAGGCCAATCAGATTGTGGCTCGCATTCTGCAAGAGCTTGCAGATGACATAAGGCCTGGCTTAGCAACTGAGGCATTCGACAGAAAGGCTGAACGCCTGATCGTTGAGGCTGGCGGCAAGCCGGCTTTCAAAGGGTACCGCGGGTATCCGGCCACGATCTGCGCCTCGATCAACGAGCAGGTGGTCCACGGGATACCGTCGGCCGATGTCATGCTGCGGGAAGGCGACATAATCAGCATAGATATCGGTATCGTTTATAAAGGGTATGTGGGAGATACCGCCGCCACGTTTGCCGTTGGCGAAGTCTCGGAAGAGAAAAAGCGGCTTATACGCGTGACGCGCGAGTCCCTATACGAAGGAATCAAGCAGGCGCGAGTGGGAAAGCGGCTCTCCGACATATCGCATGCCGTTCAGGCACATGTGGAGAGCAACGGTTTCTCGGTCGTTCGCGATTTTGTAGGCCACGGCATCGGCCAGAAGATGCACGAAGAACCACAGATACCGAACTTCGGCCAACCGGATATGGGTCCGCGGCTGGAGCCCGGCATGGTGCTGGCCATCGAGCCGATGGTCAATGCCGGCGGCTACGAAGTCCAGGTGCTGGATGACCGGTGGACGGCCGTCACAAAAGACCGGCGTCCGTCAGCGCACTCGGAGCATTCGATAGCGGTCACGGAGGGAGAGGCGAACATATTGTCCCTTCTCCCGGCGGGGGAACGAAGACATACGATTTAGGGACGGATTACTGGATCACGGTCTCAAAAAAGCGTTATCAAAGGGTCGAATACTTTATGGCAAAAGAAGAAGCAATTGAGGTCGAGGGAACTGTCGTGGAGCCGCTGCCCAATGCGATGTTTCGCGTTGAGTTGAGTAACGGGCATCGCGTTCTCGCGCACATATCCGGCAAAATGCGAATGCATTTTATTCGAATCCTGCCGGGCGACCAGGTGAAAGTCGAGCTTTCCCCCTATGACCTGACACGGGGACGGATAGTGTATCGTTATAAATAGATGTCCCCGGGAGCGGAAATAAGCAATGAAAGTCCGAACGTCTGTTAAGAAATTATGTGAGAAATGTAAGGTCATCAAGCGCAAGGGTGTCGTGCGCGTGATCTGTGCGAACCCGAAGCACAAACAGCGGCAAGGCTAGCCATCGGAAGGGGTTGCCGAAGGCCTCGGCCGGGAGGTGAAGAGAGAAGTTGGCAAGAATATTGGGCGTCGACCTGCCCAGAGAGAAAAGGGTCGAGATAGGGCTGACGAGTTTGTTCGGTATCGGTCGAACCAGTTCCAATAAGATCCTGCAAGCATCCGGCGTGAACGCGGACACTCGAGTCAAAGATCTGAGCGACGACGAAATACGCCGGCTGACCGCTACGATCTCGCGCGACTATCAGATCGAAGGCGATCTGCGGCGGGAAATTGCGACCAATATAAAGCGGCTGACGGATATCGGCACCTACAGGGGGCTGAGACACCGAAAGGGCCTGCCGGTGAGAGGGCAAAGAACCCACACCAACGCGCGGACACGCAAAGGGCCGAAGAGAACACGTCCAGGCAAGAAAAGTTAGCATGACCCGGAGGGACTAAGAAGTGGCCAAAGCGAAAAAGGGCGCCAAAGAAAAGAAGGTGAAGAAAAAGAAGGTTGTCCTCAACATCACCAGCGGAGTCGCTCATATACAGGCGACATTCAATAATACGATTGTGACGATCACCGATCCCAAAGGAAATGTTGTCTCATGGGCCAGCGGCGGGACAGCCGGCTTCAAGGGATCTCGAAAGAGCACCCCGTTTGCCGCCCAGGTCACCGCCCGAACCGCCGCCCAAAAAGCGATGGATCTGGGGCTGAAAGAGGTAAAGGTCTATGTCAAGGGGCCGGGCGCCGGGCGCGAATCCGCAATCCGCTCGCTTCAGGCGGCAGGTCTCCAGGTAAATTTGATAAAGGACGTGACCCCCATACCGCACAACGGATGCCGCCCGCCGAAGCGGCGCCGGGTGTGACGGGGAAACGAGGAGAGATGTATGGCTCGTTATACGGACCCGGTGTGTAGGCTTTGCAGACGTGAAGGCGTCGAACTCTTCCTGAAAGGGGAAAGATGTCTTTCTCCGAAATGCGGCGTCAAGAAGAAGAATTATCCGCCCGGAATGCATGGCAGGAGACGCATCAAACGGTCGGACTACGGACTCCAGCTTCGAGAAAAACAGAAGATGAGGCGGATGTATGGCCTGATGGAGAGGCAGTTCCTCAATTACTTCAAACTCGCCGCAAGCAGCTCTGTCGTAACGGGCGAAAAGTTGATTCAACTGCTCGAAGGGCGGCTGGACAACATCGTCTACCGAATGGGATTCGCGTCGTCGCGCGCTCAGGCTCGCCAGCTTGTCTCGCACGCACACGTGGTCGTGAACGAGAAAAAGATCAACTTGCCCTCCTACCAGGTAAAGGTGGGAGATACAGTTTCCATACGAGAGAAAAGCCGGAATATGCATGCAATTCATGTAAATCTGGAAGCTTCAAGGCAGCGGGGCTGGCCTGCTTGGCTCAGCGTGGATCCGGAGAAACACACCGGCACCGTGCTCCACTTGCCATCCAAAGAAGAAGTGGCGCTTCCGGTTGAAGAGAAATTTGTTATTGAGCTCTATTCTCGTTAATTTGTATCGTCACGAACAAGAGGGCGTAGCAAAAAAACCAAAACCTTGTGGGGGCTCAAACGCGTATGAATAGAATTCTTGAAATGCCCAAATGGGAAAAGGACGAAGACGTCTCGACCGAAACGTATGGAAGGTTCGTCATTGAACCTCTCGACCGCGGGCTTGGAGTTACCGTGGGAAACTCGCTCAGGCGGGTATTGCTCTCCTCGCTTGAAGGAGATGCAATCACATCAATGCGCGCCGAGGGAGTCCAGCACGAATTTACTTCCATCCCGGGTGTGGTCGAGGATGTTACTGAAGTCGTCCTCAACTTGAAAACGATCAGGCTCAAGTTGCACGGGTCAAAAGAAAGAAAAAGTATCCAGATCAAGGCAACGAAGAGGAAGACCCTCTCCGGCGCCGCGGTGGCCGTTGACGAGGATATCGAAGTTCTCAACCCCGAAGAGCATATCCTCACGCTCAACCAGGGCGCTCAACTCGTCATGGATATTGAAATCGGCCGCGGCCGCGGCTATGTGCCCGCAGAACAGCATAAACGTGATGACCAGCCGATCGGAACGATTTGCATAGACTCGATTTTCTCGCCGGTCGAAAAAGTCAATTTCGTGGTGGAAAACGCGCGCGTCGGACAGACAACGGATTATGATCGCCTGATACTGGAGATCTGGACGAATGGCAGTATTCTCCCCGAAGACTCGCTGGCGGATGCGGCAAAGATACTTATAAGACACTTCAACATCTTTGTCAAAGAGGAGGCCGAAGAGGATCTCGCGCGGGCTTCACGCGCCGAGGAATCGGAGGAAATCCGGAAATATCTCAATAGGGGCGTCAATGAACTCGAACTCTCGGTCAGGGCCGCAAACTGCCTGAGGGCTGCCAGCATCAAGAACCTTGCCGAACTCGTGCAGAAGAGCGAACCCGAAATGCTCAAGTACCGCAATTTCGGCAGAAAATCGCTTGATGAGATCAAGGGCGTGCTGAACAAAATGAACCTTCATTTCGGCATGAACCTGGAGGGATACGAACTGCCATCGAATTCGGACAAGGACGATTGATAGGAAGGTCCCGACGGACCGCCTTTTCGCCGAAGGTTTTTTCCGACGCGGCAATGCTTGGAGCAGGAAGTACACAGACACAGAGGAAGGCTTAGTCAGATGAGGCATAGAAAGAAAAAGGGAAAGCTCGGCCGCACCGGCTCGCATCGTGAAGCGACGATGTCGAATATGGCCGTGGCGTTCATAAATCACGGTCGCATCACTTCAACGATCACCAAGGCGAAGGCGCTCAGGCCGGTCGTCGAAAAGCTCATCACGCTTGGCAAAAAACAGGATGATATCAATGCCAGGCGTCGAGCGGCAAAGATACTGAGAGACGACGATGCCGTAAAAAAACTTTTCGCCGAAGTCGGCCCGCAATTCGACGGACGCAACGGCGGGTACACCCGCATCATACGTATCGGGCAACGCATCGGCGATGCAGCGCCCATGGCGGTCATCGAGTTGGTATCCTGATCTCCGCCGAATCCATCAGAACTCATGCCCCCGCGACAAACGGGGGCTTTTTGCTGATTCCGATCGGCATGCGGTTCGGGCGGAAAACCTTCACTTGACTAATGCCTCCGCCTTTCGTATTATGATTACCATGAAAACGACAAATACAAACAGATTGAATCGTCGATTTCGTGCGACCACAACATGTCGCCGCCGCTTTCATCCCGTCTTTGCGGCCGCCGTCGCCTTGCTTATCGGCGCTGCCTTCGTCTCGTGCTCTTCGGCGCCCGCGTATCCCGCTTTTCCTCCACCCTTGACAGGTACCGTGCCCGTCGACCACCAGAGGGCATTTCAGATCGCGCGCTCTGTGCTGAACGAAGATCCACGACTCGATGTGCATACCGTGGACAAGGACGGCAGGTTTGTTGCCTTTGAGAAGACAAGCGGTATCTTGTTCTTCCAGAAGAGGACGATCCTGGACATAAGAATTGAGCCGATCGATGCCGAAGAGACGAAAATCACGATGAGACTGAAGGCCGAGGCATACACAATGGGCGGATTGAAACACGCGGCGGGCTGGTATCCCTCATCGAAGGTTAACACGGTCCTCGGAGAGGATGTCATGGCCCTCATCGAGAGAAAGATAAATCAGACCGACGGATAAGACCGGCCGCATCACGTTCTTTCCACTCTCCCCACTTTCTCCGGATTGCGGTAATACTTCTTCTATGCTTTCTTCCGAAGGTTCCTGAAGCACTGAAGCCCTTCAGTAGCGGTCCGCGCGAGGCAACGGTTGCATGAAACACAGAGCAAGGGTGAGGAATCGCCGTAGCGCCATCGGTTCAGCAGATGAGGTTCGCAGATGAACGGTCGGCACATCGAGACCATGTCCGCCTTTCCCTCGTCGATTATTTTCTCCGACATCTCGAGAGTGCGTATTCCGCCCACCGCGATGACCGGCACGTCAACCGATTCCTTGAACTTCTCGATCGAGGAAAGAAAATAGCCTTCAGGCCGCTTATACGGCACACCTTTTTGGATTGATTTGCCCTCATCCATCGTCGTGTCCCACACGCCTCCGCTTACCTCGATCGCGTCGATCCCCATCCCGGCCAGCCTGCGAGCGACCCACAGGGATTCCTCCAGCTCCAGACCGTCTTCGACAAAATCGGAGCAGTTCAGCTTGATGAGCACCGGATAGTCATCGCCCACCGTTTCGCGAATTCGTGAATACACTTCCAGAACGACTCTCGATCGGCCTTCGATGTTGCCGCCGTACTTATCCGATCGCCTGTTCGAGTTCCTCGCGAGGAACTGGTTCAGCAGGTACCCGTGGGCGCAGTGAATCTGTATGGCATCAAACCCGGCCGCCTTGGCCCTGGCGGCTGCCTTGCCGAAGTCCTCTATGAGGTCCTCTATCTCGGCAACGGTGAGTTCGCGCGGAGTGGCCGCGAACTTTTTTGTCGGTATCGGCGACGGCCCGACCAACGGGCCGTCAATAAGTTGGGGGAATGCCTGCCGGCCGCAGTGAACGATCTGCGAGGCGATCTTCGCGCCGTGTCGATGGGCGGCGCGCACAAGTTCGGACAGACCTTTGATGTGATCGTTCGATGAGATGCCGATCATCCCCGGCCCGCCCTTCCCGTTGGGCTGAATAAACGCGTAGCCGACGACGATCAGCCCGATATCGCCACGGGCAAGTTCCTCGTACAGCGCAAGCAGCCTGTCGGTTATATGCCCTTCTTCTGTCGCCAGACCCTCGTACGTGGCGGATCGAACAAATAAATTCGACAGCCGCAGCCTGTTTATGGTGATCGGATCGAATACATTGCCCATGTTTCAGGATCTCCCTTCGGACTCCCGCCATTGCGAGCGAAAGCAAGTTCGCGCCATTGTAGCAGAAGACCTCTGACGCGTCAAAGCAAACATTTGCATTTATTGCTTGACTCCCATGCGAGGTTTCAGTAGAATGAGGCGCTGAACACCCGGCACGGTTGATGCCGCAACGAGAAATTACATTGCGGAAACGATCTGCGCATCGCTCGGAGAGCGTTCCGCTTTTCACAATTCATGGAGGAAGACCCGAGATATGGCTAGAAAAAGTGTGAAACTGAAACCGCAACAACTCAGGTGGCGGTGCGATCCCAGGACGTTCAAATTTAAGACCACGGCCGATATCAAGGAAAAGAGGGAAATCATCGGGCAAGAAATGGCGCTCAAAGCGATGGAAACCGGCCTTTCCATTTCGAGCCCCGGCTTCAATGTATACGTTGCCGGCATGAGTGGGACCGGTAAGATGACGATGGTGAAGTTGATCTTGGAGAAAATGAACGTCCCCATTCCTTCCTCAAATGACAAGTGCTATGTCCACAATTTCAAGATTCCCGACATGCCCTGCATTATCAAACTACCGGCGGGAAAAGGAAAACGATTCAAGAGAGACATGGAAGACCTTGTTGACGCCCTGCGTTCCGGCATCCCGAAGGTGTTCGAAAGTGAGAGCTACGAGGAAAGCCGCGAAGAAATTGTTTCGAAAGTGAGAACGGAAGAGGAAAAGGTCTTCAAACCGTTCCAGGAAAAATTGCAGGAAGACGGCCTGAGCCTTATTCAGATGAAAATGGGCGAGCTGACCAAGTCGGGCGTCGCTCCGGTCGTCGACGGAAAACCGATCCCGGTTGAAGAGTATGTCGCCATGGTGGAATCGGGAAAGATAAAAGGCGTGGACCTGGAGGAGTTCAAAAAGAAATATCTGGAATATGAAAAGGAGCTGCAGGAGAAAATGAAGGCTGCGGCTTTGATCGAAAAGGAGGTCCGGGAAAAACTGGAGAAACTCGATCGCGACTATGCTCTCTACGTTGTCGATGGTTTCATCGAGAACCTGAAGGCGAAATACGAAAACAAAAAAATCTGCGACTACCTCGGGCAGGTGAAAGAAAGCGTCGTGAATGATCTGGACAGGTTCCGGCACGGGCCTGTGGAATACACTCCGGTGCCGGGCCTCCCGTCAATCCGCGTGGAAGATCCCTTCTTCGAGTACCAGATAAATGTGATTGTGGATAATTCAGAAACGAAGGGAGTTCCTATTATCATCGAGAATTCACCCACGTTCCACAATCTTTTCGGAACGATCGAGGCCTCGTTCTCCCGCTCGGGCGAGCCCGAAACCAATCATATGAGAATCAAGGCAGGGTCTGTATTGCGCGCCGACGGCGGATTTCTCGTGTTCAACGCGCTTGACGCGCTCGCGGAGCCTCACGTGTGGAAGACCCTGAAGAGAGCGCTTGTAAGCGAAGTCGTCGAAATACAGAGCGCGGGATTTTTCCCCTATTTTACCCCCTCGGGGATGAAACCGGAACCTATTGATATTAGTGTCAAGGTCGTGTTGGTCGGCGACTATTATCTTTACAGGCTCCTGTATGCGCATGACGAAGATTTCAGGAAAGTCTTCAAGATCAAATCCGACTTCGTGCAGGATATGGAGAAGACGCCCCAGCACATCCGCGATTATGTCAACTTTGCCAACAGCCTGTGCAACCGCGAGGATCTGCTTCATCTCGACCGTGAAGGCATGGCGGCTGTTGTTGAATTCGGCGTCGAACAAGCCGGGCGCCAGAAAAAGATGACCACCCGCTTCAGCGAAGTAGCCGACGTTATTCGAGAAGCCGGTCATCTGGCGAAGAGAAAAGGGGCCGATCATATCACCGGGAAGCATGTGGAACAGGCGATGCGGGACCACATCGAACGCGTCAACCAGGTGGAACTGCTGATTAAGGAATATATCGACGACGGCCGCATCCGCATCGAGACCACCGGGGCAAAGGTCGGGCAATTAAACGGCCTGGCCGTCTATGACACCGGCGACCACATCTTCGGCAAGCCGGTCCGCATAACCGCCGAAACATCGATGGGCCGCGCAGGCATCATCAGCATCGAGCGCGAAGCGAGATTGAGCGGAAGCACGCATGACAAGGGAGTGCTCATAATGAGCGGCTACCTGAGGGCAAAGTATACAAAGGAAAAACCGCTCACGCTCAGCGCGAGCCTGTGCTTCGAGCAGTCATACGGCCCGATCGATGGCGATAGCGCCTCCTCGACCGAACTCTATGCGCTGATATCCAGCCTCGCCGACGCGCCCATAAAGCAGAATCTGGCCGTCACCGGCTCGGTCGACCAGAAGGGCAATATCCAGCCCATCGGCGGCGTCAACGAGAAAATAGAGGGCTTCTACAAGGTCTGCAAGGCGAAAGGACTTAAGGGCGACGAGGGCGTAATGATTCCTGAGACCAATGTGGGCGACCTTATGCTCGACAAAGAAATCGTCGAGGCCGTACGCAAGGGCAAGTTCCATATCTATGCCGTCAAGACCGTCGAAGAAGGCCTCGAGATTCTCACCGGAATAAAGTGCGGCACACGCAGCAAGACGGGCAAATACCGAAAAGGCACCCTCAACCGCCTCGTCAGCGACCGCCTCGACACGCTCGCCAGGGGCCTGAGAGAATACTACTCAAAAGGCGACGAAAAAAACAAGAACAACGAGGACTAAGGCAAAAGAAAAGTCGCGGGTCGTGAGTCAAAAGTCATGATGTCAGAGACTGATCTTTTTGGGCCTTCATGTTCTTCGTGTCTGTCGGATTTTCTTTGGGTTTTTTAATCCGCGAAATCTCGGGGCGACGGGGACTGTACCCAGAGCCATTTGGTTGTTTTGTTCGTATAATTTGTGGTCCCCTGAAGTCTTCGGTTTTCTCTGTGCTCTCCGTGTCTCCGTGGTGAGAAGTTCTTTGTTCTTTCTTTCTCACTTTTCCGGCAAGAGCTCTTCCAGATTCGGAAACGAATCCGACATATGCGGAAAGTGCATCGCCGAGACGTACTCCATCTCGAACTCCTTTTCCAGCGTAAGCTCTATATATTCCACGCGCCGCGCCTGCTCCTGCGCCTCGCGTCTTTTCTTGACATCCAGCAGCGCCATGCGCGCGCCGTCGCCCGCCGCGTTGCCGACGGCGATCACGTTCTCGAGCGGGCAATCGGGGAACATCCCCATCATCATGGCGCACGTGCGATCGATATAGCTGCCGAACGCGCCGGCCAGCACCACGCGATCAACCTTCTCGATCCCCAGCTTCTTCATGAGTATCTTCGAGGCCCCGTATATTGCGCCCTTTGCGAGCTGGACCGCGCGAACGTCGCCGATGGTAATCGTTATGTCCTTCCCTATCGAGGTCTCCTTCTTCGGGACAATGATGAACTCGTGACTCTTGCCGTCCTGTATGATCCTCGGCGAATCGATTGATTTGTCGAATCTGCCGCTCTTCTCGATGATCCCCGACCGGAACAACTCCGCTACCGCGTCGATGATGCCCGACCCGCACAGCCCGCGGGCGAGGTTGTCGTCTCCCCCGGCGATGATCTTGTACTCCGGTTCGAGCGTCTCCGGATCGATTCTCACGCGCTCCACCGCGCCGGGAGCGGCCCTCATGCCGAATTTTATGTGTGCCCCCTCAAAAGCCGGCCCTGTTGCGCACGACGCCGACAGGAGCTTCTCCCGGTTGCCCAGAAGGATCTCGCCGTTTGTGCCGATGTCGATGATGAGCTGCATCTCGTCCTTTTCATACGGCGCTTCCGCGATGAGAACGCCCACATTGTCTGCGCCGACGAAGCCTGCCTCTATCGGAAGCATGTGGATGTTGGCCGAGTTGTTCACCTTGATCCCCAGTTCGGAGGCCTTCACGTCGACAGAACTCTGGATCGTCGGAACGAACGGGGAAACGCCGATCGCTTCCGGCGAAATATTAAGAAACAGGTGGTGCATGACCGTATTGCCGACAATGCAAAGCTCCAGGATCTCGTCAGCCTCGATCTCCGCCTTCTTGCACACGCTCTCGACGATCTCGTTGACCGCCCCGATGATTTCCTTGTGCAGTTCCGCAAGGCCGTCGGGATGTGTCATGATATACGTGACACGCGACATGACGTCTTCGCCGTAGGTCACCTGCGGGTTCATGAGCGAATGGACGGCGGGGACCTCGCCCGTCTTCAGGTCGCACAGGTAGCCGGCGACCGTGGTCGTGCCGATGTCGATCGCGAGACCGTAGCATCTCATCGAAGGGCCGGGCAGGACTCGAAGTATCTCCTTGTCCATCCACACGGCGGCGGTGACCTCCCAGGCGCCTTCCCGAAGGACCTGCGAGATCTGTGAAAGGATCGACCTGCCGGCGCTCACCCCGCTCAATCCATGCTGCGATTCCAGCGCGCCGAGGAGTCGCTCATAATCGCCCATCGGATCTTGGAGCGTCGGCTTTTCGAGCTTGACGGAATAGGTCTTGACTGCCGGATCGACATTTATCTCTCTGAGCGTGACGTCCTTGCGCACGACCTGCTGGCCGCCACGGCTTTCCTCCGGCACGAACAGCAGGACGTCTCCCTGCACGGTCGCGGCGCACGCCAGCCGGTATCCCTCCGCAATCTCTTCTTCCGAGAGCGTTTTCTTTTCTTCCTCGGCGAGTGGAGACAGGTGACTTGCCTGCGAGCGGATGCCGTGCCGTTCGAAGAACCCCTCCTGCACGCGCACCTTGCACTTGCCGCACGTCTTCTGCCCGCCGCAGACCGATTCGATATCGACCCCCAGCTCCCTTGACACTTCCAGAAGATTCTTTCCCTTTTCCACACGCCCGCGCCTGCCTGCGGGCTGAAAGATTACCAGTTGCTTATCCAAAAGATCACTCCTTATCCGCGCTCATTTGTGGTTCTAACGCTTTTCTTGGTGTCTTGGTGCCTTAGTGGTTAAGTCTCTTTTTGATTCAATGGTTCCGTCTTTTCTCCGTGCCCTCTGTGGCAGAAAATAATCTTTGGCCTGATGCCTTTCTTTGCGTTGAATAAAGGGCTTTATCGGAAGAACACGTTTATTCTCGGGCGGGACGCCCCATTATATCACAGCGCGCCATCGCCGCAACCAAAACTGACCTTTGCCGTTTCCCCTTTTAACCTTTTCTCCCGCGCCCAGAGGGTGCCCTTCCCCATTTCCCTCTGGGGCCTCCGTCCCCATAAAGCCGCAGATTCATGCAGATGGACGCAGATAATTCTCTGTAGGGGCGCACGGCTGTGCACCCTTTCTGTCATTCCCGCAGGCCGTAAGCGGGAATCCATTTTTCTTTTTCATCCACGGATTACACAGCCCAGCATAGCCGCAACCAAACTTTGGCTCTGGGTACAGTCCCTATTCTACGAATCCAAAAGACGGGATTCCGTAAAT
>CAYZZY010000010.1:0-24069 GCA_964482745.1 uncultured bacterium | reverse complement strand
GGAACCAGCGCGGCCTCGGCCCCGCCCGCCAGGAACATGTCCGCTTCATCGCGCTTGATGACATGATAGGCGTCGCCGATTGCGTGCGAGCCCGTGGCGCAAGCGGTACTGATGGCGGTATTGGGGCCCTTAAGCCCAAACATCATCGCAACGGTCCCGGATGCCATATTAATAACAAGCATGGGGACAAAGAACGGACTCAACCTCTTCGGGCCTCGCTCCAGGAGCGTCAGATGCTGCTCTAACAGAGTCGACATCCCCCCCACGCCCGACCCAATGATCACCCCGAACCGGTCGGTGTCCACGCGATCGAGATCCACTCCTGAATTCTCGAGCGCCATTTTGCTCGCCGCTGTGGCAAACTGAACAAACCGATCCATTCGTTTGGCTTGTTTGGAGGGGATATAATCTTCCGGGTTGAATCCTTCTACGGTCCCGGCCACTTTGCAGGAAAAATCGGTGGTATCGAAATGGGTCAGCTGGCGTATGCCCGACTTTCCATTCTTGAGGGACTCCCAGAATTCTTCTACGGTATTGCCAACAGGCGAAATAACGCCCGCGCCTGTAACGACGACATGTCTGTCCATCACTGCTCCGTTTCGAGACTGTTGTAGTAAAAAGACATGTCCGACTACAGGCTTTTCATAAAATCAATGGCATTGCGGACCGTCACAATTTTTTCCGCCTCTTCGTCCGTTATCTCGATATCGAACTCATCCTCGAGAGTCATGATGAGTTCAACGACGTCGAGCGAGTCGGCGCCGAGGTCATCCATGAATTTTGCCTCGTCGGTCACCTGTGCTTCGCTGACTTCGAGTTTCTCGGCAATGATTGCCTTGATTTTTTCTTCGCTCACTTCAACCATGTTCGGCTTTTGCTCCTTTCATACCTATGTGAGAGCGCTGTGCCGGTCCCGCGCGACCGGAAAAATCACATGGCCATTCCCCCATCGGTTCGGATTACCTGGCCCGTAATGTACGCCGAAGTCGGCATCGCGAGGAACTTCACCACCTCGGCAACATCCTCCGCCTCGCCCATTCGACCGAGGGGAATAAGCTTCAACACCTTTTCTCTCGCCTCCTGCGAGAGCGTCTCCGTCATCTCAGACTTTATCAGACCTGGCGCGACGCAATTGACATTTATATTACGAGATGCCAGCTCGCGCGCGACAGACTTCGTAAACCCGATTATCCCGGCCTTCGCCGCGCAATAATTGGCCTGACCCGCATTGCCGATCATACCGACCACCGAGGCAATATTAATTATTCTTCCGCTATGCTGTTTCAGCATCGCACGGGCTGCAGCCTTGGTGCAGTTGAACGTTCCCTTGAGGTTCGTGTCGATTACCCTGTCCCAGTCCGATTCTTTCAACCGCAGCAAAAGGTTGTCGGCGGTGATCCCCGCGTTGTTGACAAGGATGTCGATGCGCCCGAAATCCTTCAGCACGCTTTTCATGAGTTTGGCGACGGAATCCGCATCGGCCACATCGACCTGATGGGCGTGCGCTCGCCCCCCCTCGGATCTGATGGCTTCGGCGGCTTCCTCACAAACGTCAAAATGCCGGCTGCACACGATCACGGTAGCGCCTTCACGCGCAAGCGCCGTCGCGATGGCGCGCCCGATGCCGCGGGAGCCTCCCGTAACAATCGCCACCGCGTCTTTTAGTTGTGCGTCGTTACTGATTGTCATCGTAGCTGAGCAACCGCTTCGAGGGAATCGGGCTGGTCGACATTGAGACCGACAGCGGAACTCCGGATTCGTTTCAAGAGTCCCGTCAATACCTTGCCAGGCCCTACCTCCAAAAAGGTTTCCGCTCCCCCCCCGAGCATCCTCTCGACTGTCAACTGCCAGAGGACCGGGCTGTATACCTGTTCCACGAGTCCTCTACGAATCCGCTCCGGGTCAGCTGTGAGGGAAGCGGATACATTCGGGAAGAAGTCTACGACCGGAGATGATATGGCCGCCGACATCACCGAGGACTCATACTTTTCGGCGGCCGACCGCATCAGGCGTGAATGAAAAGCCCCGGCCACCTTGAGCGGAATCGTTTTTCCGGCGCCTCTCTCAACCGCCGCCTCACCCGCGGCGCGGACCGCGTCGATTTCTCCGGAGATAATGATTTGACCGGGCGAATTTATATTGGCGACATCTACAATTCCGATGGTGATCTCCGAACAGATATCCTGCACTTCCTCGGCATCGACGCCCAATACCGCCAACATCATTCCCGGATGCTTCTCGCATGCTTCCTGCATGCATACCGCGCGGTCTCTTACCAGGAGAAGAGCGTCTTCAAACTTCATCGCGCCAGCCGCCACGAGCGCCGAATACTCGCCGACGCTGTGTCCTGCGACCATGTCGGGCTTTCTCCCCATAGAGGAGAGGACCCTTGAAAGCGCGACACTGAGCACAAATATTGCAGGCTGGGCATGATCGGTCTGTTTCAGACTCTCCTCGGGGCCATCAAAAGCAATCTGCCGAAGATTCGTCCCAAGCGCTTGTTCCGCCTGCTCAAAAGTGGTGCGGGCTTCATCGTGCTGCTCGCACAGTTCTTTGCCCATCCCCACATATTGACTGCCTTGACCCGGATACACCCATGCGATCTTGCCCATCCCGAATCCTGTTTCCTTGTTATTCTCCGTCAACCCGGTATCAGGATTTGGACGTCATCACGACTTGCCGGCCGTTGTAGAACCCGCATTCCGGGCATGCCCTGTGGGCAAGGATCGGCCGTGCACAGTTGGAACACTTCATCACGTTTGGAGCCTTAGTCGCGAGGTGCGCTCTGCGCTTGTCTCGCCGTGTGCGGCATATTCTGCGTTTTGGTTGAGCCATTATATTTCCTCCGCTTGTTTACCTCTCTCCCCGGCCGGTTCGATCATCCGCCGCGGAAAGCTTGTTCGTCCGCTCGATTTTTACTGTTGTTCCACCTTCGATTTTAATCCTTTCAACTTCTCAAAGGGTGAGGCTTCCAGATGCTGTTCACATTTGCAGGGATTGACGTTCAGGTCGGCCCCGCAATGTGAACACAGCCCTTTGCACTCGGATCGGCATACCGGCCTGATCGGCAAATTGACCAGGAACAGATCCCTTATTTCCGGCAACAGGTCAATGCTGTCTGCCTCATAATAAGCAAGATTCGAGTCTTGCTCGATCATCTCCATCTCCTGATCGAGCTGTTCTCGCTGTGGCGAGAATGCGATATCCATATCCAGATTAAGAGGCATGTCGAAACTCTCAAGGCAACGGCCGCACTGCGCGTTTACAGCCCCGCTCAAGTTGCCGCGTACATAGACATTCTGGGCGGATCTTGTCAAGCGGCCTGAAAACACGAGCGGATTATCGAGCGAGTAACCGGGCATATCTATTGTTATACTTGCCGAGCTGATTGTCGCTTCGACATATGTTCCTTCTTCAGGAATTGTGTCAATGCGAAATTTCATTTTCTCAGGCATCGTTTGTTAAACTCGTGTTTTCGGGAAAATGCGAACTGGTGTCAGAGCACTCGTTGGACAGGTTGACCGCAAAATATATTCAGGAAAGCAATAGACATTCACCTTTTGCGACAAAGGAACAGAAGGCGATATTTCCACGAACTGCGTAACCCAGAAGTACCCCCCGCTGCTCCCCTATGCACATTCCGCGACCATAATGCCGGTCCACTGCGAGTGAGACGCCGGTTAATTCTCGATAAGCCTCCTCCGTCTTTGCAGGTTTTAGCTCTATTTTGTCATCAATAATAGCATCCTGCCGGGTTTTTTGTCAAGAGAACCGGTTTTTGCAGACAATGGCAGCTTGGAAAGTGCAACTACCATAAAATCTTTCATAACAATCGGTTATATAGATACCACCTCCTTTCTCCTCCATCTCTTAATCCTGGCTTGCACCGGGACGGTTCATATCGTGCAGGGACGGCATCGAAACGGGCCGAAAGACGATCAACTCCTGCCCAGACTATCTCTCAAGAGAAGAAAAAGAATCCTTACGGAAAAGGGAGACCGTAGGGGCACGGCGGCCCATGCCCTGCGCTGGGCGATCAGATATGTCATAGAAATAATGACAAGAAGAATGCTCCCCTGTATGAAAAGAAAGGCTTTTTGCAGTATTTCCGCTACCCTGCGCGGGGGAGCGACCCGAAAACACTTTTATTTCATATCATCAGACCTGGAATAAAGCAGAAAAATGAGAGGAATCCATGTGCGAGACCATTGACAAAGTGGCCTCTCATTCTGTATACTAACCCACAGTTGTTACACTTACACCCCAAGTGTTTTTTGATGGCCCCATTCAACTACAATCAAAGGTGAGGAGGAGACGTTATGGATCCAGCTATTTTGCTCGCAGGAATTTCTGCACTATGCGCGTTGGCCTTCGTTGTCTATCTTTTTTCATATGTGATGAAACAAGATCCCGGCAACGAAAGCATGCAGAAGATATCGGGTCTTGTGCAAGATGGCGCAAAGGCATTTCTGAAGCGTGAATACACGTATGTATTCATATTCGTGATAATTATCTTCATACTTATCACGATAGCGCCCATGCTTCGTGAAAATATCGACCTTGGCTGGCAGACGGGCGTATGTTTTATATTTGGAGCCTTCGTGTCGGCGCTTGCCGGATATATCGGCATGAGCATTGCCACGCGGGCGAATGCGCGCACGACGGAAGCGGCCAGAGCCAAAGGGCTTACCGGCGCACTGGACGTGGCCGTTTCGGCCGGCGCGGTCATGGGCATGAGCGTGGTTGGCCTCGCGCTCCTGGGCCTGTGCATCGTGTATGTAGTCTTCAAAGAGCCGGTGTACATAAACGGATACGCGATGGGAGCGAGCCTCGTGGCGCTCTTCGCGCGGTCGGGGGGCGGCATATTCACCAAGGGCGCTGATATGGGCGCCGACCTTGTGGGAAAAGTCGAAGCCGGTATTCCCGAGGACGACCCGCGCAACCCCGCCGTTATCGCCGATAATGTGGGTGACAACGTGGGCGACGTGGCCGGCCTTGGAGCGGACCTGCTGGAAAGCTACGTGGAGGCGATCATCGCGAGCATTGCCATTGCCTTCTCGCTCTCCATAACCCGCGGCGCAACGGCGGCCTATATCACGTCCGAGCAGTTCGCGAGTCTGCAAATGATTCCCTTCCTTATTGCGGGCGCCGGAATATTCGCCTCGATAATCGGTGTCATGTATGTAAAGATGAGTGGCGGAAAGAATGCACAATCCGCGCTCATGATGGGTACCTACATCGCAGCCGGTTTGACGATAATCGCAAGTTTCGGAATCGTATGGAAAATGGGAGTTCCGTTCAGCGACATGTTCGGTGACTATGGAAAGATGGGACCGTTCTGGGCGAACGTGGCCGGCATCGTCTCCGGTATCATCGTCGGTTTCACGAGCGAGTACTACACGTCGAAGGAGTACAGCCCCGTTAGGAAGCTTGCCGAATCATCCGAAAGCGGCCCCGCTATTACCGTAACAGGCGGAATGGCCATTGGGATGATGAGCACCGCCTTACCCGCCATCATCCTCGCCGCGGCGGTAATAGTCTCCTACCATGTGTCCGGAATGTACGGCGTCGCGCTCGCTTCGCTCGGCATGCTCGCCACGACCGGCATGATCGTTTCGGTCGACAGTTATGGTCCGGTCGCGGACAACGCCGGCGGTATCGCCGAGATGGCTAAACTCGACAGCAGCGTGAGAGAAATAACCGACAACCTCGACGCCGTGGGCAACACGACTGCGGCCATCGGAAAAGGCTTTGCGATCGGGTCAGCCGCATTCGCGGCCTTGAGTCTTGTAACGGCGTTCCTCAGCTCGGCAAATCTGCTGGATGTGCCGCTCACCAACCCCAAGGTTATGGCGGGCCTGCTCATCGGCGGCATGCTGCCGTTCCTGTTCTCCTCGCTCCTGTTCGGAGCCGTGAGCAAGTGCGCGTTCCAGATGATCGCCGAAGTGAGACGTCAGTTCAAAGAAATCCCCGGGCTCATGGAGGGCACGGCCGATCCTGACTCGACCAGATGCGTCGACATCAGCACCGCCAGCGCCATCAAGGGCATGCTCGTGCCCGGCACCATAGCGATTCTCGCGCCTGTGGCCGTAGGCTTCATCATCGGTCCGCAGGGTCTTGCCGGGATGCTCATCGGGTCGCTCATTGTCGGAGTGATGCTCGGCATCCAGATGGCGAACAGCGGCGGCGCAATGGACAACGCCAAGAAATACATCGAAGAGGGCAATTTCGGTGGAAAAGGATCGGAAGCGCACAAGGCCGCTGTCACAGGCGACACTGTGGGCGATCCGCTCAAAGACACCGTTGGTCCTTCTATTAACATTCTTATAAAGCTGATGGCGGTTATATCGCTCGTTCTGGCGCCTCTGTTCGTCGTGCTCTAGATGAGATCCGCCATAAGATTCAAGAAATAGTTTTTCGGCGGCCATAAGGTTGCCGGAGAGGTTTCGGGAGACAGCCTCTATTGCCTGGTGCAAAAGGGGCTGTCTCTATTCTGCGGGGCTTCGCTCGGACGGAACGAGCGCCATGATATAGGCGCATGATCCGGGAGGGGCGGAATGATCCGTTTTTGCTTGCTCGTTGACGAAGTCTGTGATAGAATACACACCAGCATTTAGCTGAATTTTTCTCGCGTTTGGAGGTGAGATATTGAGAAAGTACGAAGTCCTGTTCGTAATTCGGCCTGATGCGTCGGAGGAAGAGGTTTCCGGCGTGACCGAAAAAGCACAGGAGCAGGTAACACGCAACGGCGGCATTGTGTCGGGCCTTGAAAACTGGGGTTCCAAGAAGCTCGCCTACGAGGTACAACGCTTCACCGAAGGAATGTATGTCAAGATGGACATCGAGGCTAGCGGCGATGTCCTGGATGCGTTATCCCGACATTTCAACCTCAGTGAAAATGTCATTCGACACCAGACCATAAAGCTGCGTGAAAAAGACAAGGCAGCAAGCTGAGAGGAGTTGACGCGATGTCCCAGCTCGCCATGATTGAAATCAACAAGGTGTTTCTTGCCGGAAGACTTACACAGGACCCTGAACTTCGCTACACACCTTCCGGTGTTGCAGTGACAACCCTGCGAATGGCGGTGAATACGACTCTTTTCCCGCGTGACGGGGAGAAAAAGGAAGAGGTTCTCTACATCAATGTGGTTGTCTGGCGCAAGAGGGCTGAGGCATGCGTTCAATATTTGCGGAAAGGATCGCCGGTTTTTGTCGAGGGCCGCATGCAGAGCCGACAATGGGATACTGAAGACGGCCAGAAAAGATCGATCATCGAGATCCAGTCCGATCGGGTGCAATTTCTGGAGTGGGCCGATGACAGGGAACGTTCGTCGTCACCTGGAACGGGGGGCACGGCCGAAGCGCCGCCCGGGCCCGAAGAGGCGGACGATATACCATTCTGAGTGAAATAATTGAGATCAACACGATCTCAGGAAAACCAGGAAAAGGGATTAGATGCCAAGGCCAAAGAAATTTTTCAGGAGAAGGAAGGTTTGCCGGTTCTGCGTCGATAAGATTGCGGCGGCTGACATCGACTACAAAGACGTGCAGAAGTTGAGGCATTACGCGACCGATAGAGGGAAGATCATCCCCCGCAGGATATCAGGCAATTGCGCAAGGCACCAGCGCGCGCTCAGCGCAGCGATCAAGCGTGCCAGATCGATCGCACTCATGCCCTACACCGCCGAATAACCTCGTTCTGTTTTTCGTAACTGCGTTCGGGCAAGTGGAACCTCGGCGCATCCGGACAGGAGAGCGACAACCGGCCATAAGGCCTGCATAACCGTCGGGCGGCGTACGCGAAACCGTCGAAGCCGGTCAAACAGAAACTCAACCGGAAGAAAACAAGGAAGCTGTAGGCCGCCTCGCTTCGGCACCACCGAAAAGGAAGACCAATGAAGGTAATACTACGTGAAGACGTTCACAGTCTGGGCAACGCGGGTGATGTGATAGAAGTAAAGAACGGCTATGCGCGCAATTACCTTATCCCGCGCAAGCTTGCCGTCAAAGCCGAGGCGAGCCAGATGAAGCGTCTGGAGCACGAGAAAAGGGTTCTTCACGACAGGCAGGAAAAGCAGCTCAAGGAAGCCAGGACGTTGGCCGACAAGATCAGCGGCACTTCATGCACGATAGCGGTGCAGGTGGGCGAAGAGGACAAATTGTTCGGGTCCGTGACCGCACTCGATATAGTGGAATCCCTCAGCAAGGAAGGCATAACGGTCGACAAGAAGGACGTCCACCTGGAAGAACCAATCAAGTCATTGGGTGTTTTCACCGTTCCCGTCAAACTCAAGCCCGAGGTTGAGGCCAAGCTGAAGGTGTGGGTCGTCAAGGATTGAGTTCCCGGAGGCCGGCAGGAAACCGTCAGCACAGGCGCTGAGGTGTTCGGCTTGCGCGTCGACGGCTTCTCGATTTTTTGCTGTCTCCCCATGAACGATTGGCGCTCAGGGCTCTCACCCTCGTATTTGCAGATCCATACCAGAAAAGGAAGGAAGTTCTGTCGCCTTTTATAGTATTGTCGCTGAACCACTGTCTCTAGCTTCTTAGGAGTCTCAAGATGGCCGCTAAACGGACAACCCCCCTATCAAAAGTACCCCCTCACAATCGCGAGGCCGAACAGAGTGTTTTGGGGGCGATGTTGTTCGATGAGCGTGCCGTCGGCCAGAATATAGAGAAACTGCGCGAAGACCATTTCTACGACGAAGCGCACAGACGCATCTTTCGGGCAATTATAGGGTTGTACAACCAGTCGTCGCCCATCGATGCGATCAGCGTTTCCGACAGTCTGCGAAATTCCGGCAAACTCGAATCAGTCGGTGGAGCCACCTATCTCGCTCAGCTTCTCGATATGGTTCCCACGGTTGCCCACGTCGGCTATTACACCCGTATCATACTTGAGAAGGCATGGCTCCGGGAACTGCTGGCGGCGGCCTCGGAGATCATGACCGACGCCTACGGGGACGTGCCTGAAGTGGAAGAGGTGCTCGACAGGGCGGAGAAACGAATCTTTGACATCGTTGAAAGGCGGGTCACTACTTCGATCGTCCCGATGGAAGACCTGGTGCATCCGGTATTCAAATGGGTCGACGACCTCCACAAAAATCCGAAGGACATCACCGGGCTGCCTACAGGTTTTGATGATCTGGACATACTGCTCAGGGGCCTCCAGAAATCCGACCTCATCATACTGGCCGGCAGGCCCGCCATGGGAAAAACGAGCCTTGCCCTGAATATCGCAGGGCGCGTGGGAGCGCACGAAAAGAAGGCGGTCGCCATTTTCAGCCTTGAAATGGGGAAGCAGCAGCTTGTTTTACGAATGCTTTGTTCCGAATCCAACACAAACAAGCTCAGCCTGAAGCACCTGCAGACCGGCCGCTTCGATTCGGACCTCTATCCTTATCTCACTGAAGCCGCCGGACGACTGGCACAGTCCAGGATCTTTATTGATGACTCCGCCACCCTGTCGGCGATGGAGATACGGGCAAAGGCGCGCATGCTGAAAGCAAGGGAGCAACTCGACCTGATAGTAATCGACTATCTGCAGCTCATGGAGGAACGCACCTCCCGGGCTGATAACCGGCAGCAGGAGATAGCGACCATCTCCCGGCAACTGAAGGCGCTCGCACGGGAGCTCGAAGTGCCGGTCATCGCGCTGTCGCAGCTCAGCCGCGCGGTGGAGAGGCGCGAGGAGAACCGACCCCAGTTGTCGGACCTGCGTGAATCGGGCGCGATCGAACAGGACGCGGACGTGGTCCTCATGATTTATCGGGAAGAATACTATCAACGGCTGCAGAACCCGAAAGCCGAGGTCGCTGACAATCTTTTGAATAAGGCCGAGGTGATCGTGGCCAAGCAGCGTAACGGGCCCACCGGGGTCATCGATCTTAATTTCTTTGGCGAAAGAGTACGCTTCGAGAACAGAACGGAACGGGTCGGTTCATTCTGATACTAAGACCAGGGCAACGTAAACATCTTTTCAAGTTAAGGAGCTGATCATGTTTACAGGTTCAATGGTAGCGCTTGCAACCCCCTTCAAAAACGGTAAGGTTGACGAGGAGAGAATCCCGGGTCTCATCGAGTTCCAGCTTAGTAAGGGGACCAGTGTCATTTGTCCCTGCGGCTGTACCGGCGAGGCGGCCACCCTTACTCACGACGAACAGATTCGAATCATCGAGCGCGTTCTTGAAGTAGTTGCGGGACGCGCGAAGGTCGTGGCGGGTACCGGTTCCAACAGCACCGAGGAGGCTTTGAAACTCACGAAGCTGGCGAAGAAGGCCGGCGCCGACGGCGCCCTCATGATCACACCGTACTATAACAAGCCTACCCAGAACGGACTCAGGCTCCACTATGAAAAGATAGCGGCATCGGTTGACCTGCCGATAATGTTGTACAATGTCCCCAGCCGGACCGGCGTGAACATGCTCCCGGATACTGTGGCAAAGCTTTCAAAGGTAGACAATATCGTCGCAATAAAAGAAGCAAGCGGCAGCGTGGATCAGGTAAGCGCAATTTTGAGCATGTGCGATATCACCGTTGTATCGGGTGATGATTCACTCACGCTGCCTATGCTGGCGGTTGGCGCCAAGGGAGTGGTGAGCGTGGCCGCCAACGTCGCGCCGGCCGAGGTGGCGGCCCTGATTGACAGCTTCAACAGTTGCAACATGGAGGAAGCCCGGCGCATCCACTACCAGTTGCTGCCGCTCTTCAAGGTATTGTTCTGCGAGACCAATCCGATTCCCGTGAAACGGGCATTGAACATGATGAACCTGCTCGAGAACGAACTCAGGCCGCCATTGACACCGCTTTCCGAAGAAAACGATCCGGGGCTCAGAGCGGTGCTCGACAAATTGGGCTTTTTTGACATCGAGTAGAACGGAGGCTATGGCGTGGCTCTTAAAATCGGAATATTTGGCGCGTGCGGCCGGATGGGCCGCCGGATAACTGAACTGGCATTGGATGATGAGGCTTTCACGGTCACCGCGGGAATAGAATATCCGGGCCATCCCGCCGTAGGACAATCCCTCGGAACCGTATTCGGGATTTCGGGTCTCGACGCTCCACTGGTGGGAAGCCTGCACAAGGTCATCAACGATATCGACTGCATCATTGCGTTCGCAACCCCCGAACCCACCCTGGAATGCTTGCGCGACGCCCATGCCGACCGAAAGCCGATGGTCATTGGGACGACCGGCTTCACGCCGGAGCAGGTGGACGAAATCAAACGATTGAGCCAGCACGTGCCATGCTTGATGGCGGGCAATATGAGTATCGGCGTCAATATCCTTCTCGCCGTCTCGGGACGGATCGCAAAGCTGTTAGGCGATAGCTTCGACATCGAGATAATCGAAAAGCACCACGACCAGAAACAGGATTCTCCAAGCGGCACTGCGATCATGCTCGGCGAAGCCATGGCGGAAGCCACGGGTCGAACATTGGCCAAAGACACTATTTACGGAAGGCACGGCATTATAGGTCCACGGCCCAAGAATGAGATAGGGATTCATGCAGTCCGGGGCGGGGACATCGTCGGCGATCACACCATCCTTTTTGCGGGCCAGGGCGAGCGCATCGAGATCACCCACCGCGCCCATAACCGCGACAACTTCGCGCGAGGCGCGCTTCTTGCCGCCAGCTTCATCACGCAGCAACCCGCCGGATTCTATACCATGCAGGATGTGCTGAAACTCGAGTAAGTGGAGATATAACCCGCGAGACTCCGCCTGGTCAACCAGCGCTCGCGAAGCAAAAGCTTCACCAGACCGACCGAAGAAGCCTGCTCTCGTCGGACACCTTCCTTATGCGGATTTCTTTATTATCTTGGACATTTCATAGACAGCGGGCACACGCAGGCGAATTCGCAATGAGGCCCCTCGCAACATGAGAAAACGCGGCGTCAAGCCTTGTCAGACGGTGACGGAAGAGATGAGCGAGCGCATTCGCACCGTGGTGATGCGAAACAGATTGAAGAACAGCTTGGTCGCAATCTCCGGATTTTTCTTGCGAATCTTAGTCAATCCATCCTCGCTTATCGCGAGAAGTTCCGCATCGGAAAGCGCCACCGCGGAGGCCATTCGGCCTTTCTTTGTTATCAGACCGAGTTCGCCGAAAATATCGCCCTCCCCCATCACCGCAAGGCGCTTCTGCTGTTTACCCGCTTGCTTGACTATTTCAATTGCCCCCGCGAGCACGTAATACAGCTCCGTGCCAACCTGGCCTTCCAGAAAAACCGGCTGCCCCTTCGGCAAGTTCAAGACGGAAGCGAACTTTAGAAGTTTGCGTTTTTCAGGATCCTTAAGTCCTCTGAGAAGCTTTGGCGTGGGAGTCCCTTCGGGAATGAGTTTGTTCTCTATCGTCTCTCGAAGACGTTCGCCGGTGACATAGAACAGGTTCATCAAGACCTTCGATGCGAGGTCGGGATGCTTGTCAAGCAGGTCGCTGAAGGCCTCTTCCTCAACGACAAATAACACCGAATCTTTTCCTGCGATGGCCGACGCCGAACGCCTGAGGGATTCCGTCCCGGTGGAGCGCTTTGTTTCTTTGCGCTTAAGAGACATTTCACCGAAAAGCTCACCCTCCCGGAGCAATGCGATTTTCTGGGGCGGATCAACTGTATCATCCACGATGAAGACAGCGCCCTCCACAATGATATACATCTCTTTGCCGACCTGGCCCTTGCGGAATATGGGCGCGCCCTTGGCAAACCATTCCTGAATTCCAGACTTATCGATCTGCTTCATCTGTGAGGAACTCAGCCCCTGGTATATTCGACCGATATCTCCCTTCTTTTTCAGGAATAACATGGCATCGCTCCTCCCCTTTTCAGAAAGCGGCTTGAGTCATCTGTTTGATCATAGCCGGACTCGGTCCTTGCGACCTCTTCAGTAGAGATAAGCGGCGGGCGGCAATACGCCACGCCAGCCTGATCCAGGATTATCTACTTTAGTTTATATAATATCTATCAGGAAAGTCAAAAACGGTCCAGGCGTGGATTATCCCTTCATGGAAGCATCCTTGCCGAAAATGGACGGCGCTATTGCCGATGGGTGCGGCGCGAGGGGCGTTAATGCCATTCAAGACGGTGTGCAATAAGGCAGGAAAATGCGCGAGGATAATTCTGTGAGCATGACCTTGAGCGGCCGGTCGCTCCATTAAGGCGGATTAATTCAGGGGAGATGCATTTAATGCGCCAGGCTCAGCGATTAGCTATCCCTGGTGTTGGGCTTATCTTTTTCCTTCTCTTCCTTTGCCCGTTTCCACCATTCGGACCACGCTCCAAAATCCTCCCCGTAATCCTCGTCGCTTATGCCTTTGAGCGCTTCGTGGGCTTCTACCTTGTACCGATAGTCAGGCGATTTTATGGAGGCTATGAGCGTTTCCATTCCGCTGTAATCGTCGAGCCGGGCGAGTGCTTCGGCAGCCCTTATTCGCACGGCCTCGCTCTCCTCGGCGAGAAGGGGCTTGAGCGCCGGAATCGCCTGCGGATCGCCGAGTTTGCCCAAAGACTCCGCCACGTCACACCTGACAATATAATTCGGGTCGTTCAGATACGGTATCAGATGCGGTACCGCAGCTGAATTGTCAAGGATCCCGAGGGTATAGGCAGCTTCCTTGCGAACATAGTAACTCTCATCGTCCAGCGCCGACAGCACAATCGGATAGCTTTCAGGAATATTGAGTTTCTCAATCGCGTACATCGCCCACATTCTCACCTCGGGAGCGTCGTCATTCAGCGCATCGATGAGAATCGGCATATCTCTCTTATCGGGATGTTCGGCCATTGTGTTTGCCACATAATAGCGGACAACGCGATCAGGCTCATTGACTATTCTGCCGAGCGCCCTGTAAGCATCATCATCGCGAATGTTTATCAGCGCAGCCACCAGATACATCTTGGTCGCCTTCGGCTGGTTGGGAAACAGCTTCATGATTGCAGGGGCATCGCCGGGGCCTGCCGATTGTGCCACGCCATAGGCCGCAAACATCCGTGCCCTTGGCGACGGATCGGATTCGAGCACCTTGAGCAGATGGGGCAATGCCGGCTTCCCAAGCGCAATCATGGAGACAACGCCTCTTACACGGACAGTGTGATCGGGATGAGAGAGCATTCCGGCAAGGGCTTCTGCCGCCGCTTCCCCCCCGATTTTTCCAAGCGCCCGGCGTGCGGTTTCCCTGACCTTCGGGTCGATGTCCTTAAGCGCTCTCTTGATGACCGGTATGGCTGGTTCGCCATAGGTTGTCAGTTCCGTGATCGCACCGACACGCACATCGGCACTCTCATGTTCGAGAGCATATTCGAGATCTTCAATTCGGTGATTTCTGGCTGAACTTCGACTGCTAAGCGCGATCACACAGACAACCGACACAAGCAGGAGCGCAAGCCCAATCCTTTTCATATTAATCATTTCCAAACTTCCTTGCCTTCAAATGGTCGCGACCGGGGTCTCGCGGAGGGGGTTACCTGGTGGCACATAATGAGAACTACTACATTTATTATAGCATTTTCAGTGGGATTCTGCAATCAGAACCAGACGAAATTCGACTCAGCATTGCCATTCATATGGCGCCACTCCTCGCAGTCATTTGCGCCTGCACCCCTCCTTATGATTTTAAGAAACCCGGTGGCAGGGTAAACCAGGATGACGGATAAAAAGGGCACTTGAAATTTCAACCACCAAAGAGCCCCCCTATCCTGGTATGACAGAACCTCATAGGTTGACTTTCGGGGAAAACGTTGATCTCTGGATGACAAACTTGCGTTTTTGGGGGCTGTGTGGTATTTTCATAATGGATTTAAGATAGGCCTTTCGGTGCTGAAAGGATCAAAACCAAGGATTTTTCTGTCACTCTATCGGTGATGTAATATGGGCAAACCAACTGCCAAGAGCCGGTCGCACAGAACCGTGGAAAGGCGCCAGTGCCCGCCCTTCTTTTCAGCCCGCATAATCAGCGGCGAGACGGTTGAGGAAAAGGCCATCGTGGAGGATCTGAGTCTGCGCGGGCTGTGCGCGAGAACGTCATGCGCGTTCGAGAAAGACAGTATCGCCGAAATAGAGTTAAAGAGTACCTATACGGTGCCGGTGAGGATGCGGGCGCGTGTGAGATGGATCCAACCCGCGGAAGGTGAGGAATCATTGCATACTGTGGGCTTTTCCATACACAGGGTTCGCATCTTCGACTGGTTTAAATTCATGAAAATCGTATCCCAAATCAAGAAGGAGGTCTGGTAGATGTCGCCGCTGGAGCCTACATCAGACAGAACAGGCGACTATGCGGGACCGGAAAGACGGAAATCTCCAAGGATTTATGTCCAATACCCTGTCTGTATAAGATTTGCCTCCGAAAGAGGGTTGGAAATCGAGCGCTATTCGCATACAATAAACGTTTCCGCTGATGGCATCCTGCTTACATCCATGCGCGCGCTGGAACCCGGCGTAAAGGTGGACGTGAGCGTTGCGGTTTCCTCGACCGACATTTCGTCCATACCCGCGGCCCAGCTCAATGGGATCGCATCGGTTGTACGATCCACTGCCGCTCGCCGTGGGGACGAGGATGTGTTCGCAAACGACGTCGCCCTGAAATTCGTTGGGAAGCCGACGCTTTCGACGGAAGTGTCGATGTTCGACTGATTGCGCCGCCCCGGCCGCACCATCCAGCCTATAGCCCCTGCTTTAAGAACGGCCTACACCAGTTCCTTGAAATAGATCAATTCTCTTGCCTGCTGTGGAAGATTGTCAACATAGCCGCTTCTGCGAAACCCGAGAGCCTCGTGCATCTTTATCGATACCTCGTTGTCTTCCTCGGTCGAACTGAACAACCGGTCATTTTTCGAATGGGAGGCGACATTCTCGATGAGCTTCCTTGCGATTCCCCTGCGTCTGAAATCGGGATGCACAAGGAGCAATGAAACAAAAAGACATCCGATAAAATCAGGTTCGAACGTGGCGAACCCGACTATGCGACCTTCGTATTCCGCAACATACATTCTTTTTGCCTGGATTCTCAGCCGCAGAAACTCTTTTCGTTTATCCGTGCCGAATATCGATCTGTCCAGTTCCGCACATCTTTCATAATCCTCTTTGGCAGCCTTTCTTATTCTCATGGACAGACTCCTTTGGTTCTAAACTATGGGTATTCGCGAATCTATTCTATCTTATCAGATAAAGGACTCCCATCATTGAAAAATCGGGCGTTCTGCGAAAAGCCATCATCCATAATATAAAAAACTCCAATGCCAAAAGGAAGTCGCGGCTCGAACACAAAGGGAGCAAGGGTTCTCTTCCTGCAATATACATGAAACAGGCCATGTCTTCTTCCGGCGACATGAAAAGCGTTGGTCCGGCCTCTTACCGGGTGAGCCCGGGAGAGAACCCCCGGCGCAATTTCAGATCCGTACTGCGCTCTATGCCCTCCGACGGCTGTATGGTTCCCGGCTTCCAACATCTTTCAGCAACACGGATTTTTGTGGGGAGTCTCGGAGACACCGGCGTGCTCAATCATGTCGTGTTATAGTATTCTTATGTAATTCTGTTAAACATGTGATCCAAACACCGATAGACATCACCGATGAGAAGGAGAGATAATGGCGCGGAACATAACGGAAAAACTCATACATGATCATCTTGTCGAAGGAACAGCCGCTCCCGGCGAGGAGATCGGCATCCGCATGGATCAGACGTTGACCCAGGATGCCACGGGCACAATGGTCTATCTCGAGTTTGAGTCGCTCGGCATCCCTCGAGTCCGAACCGAGCTTTCCGTAAGCTATATCGACCACAACATCATCCAGACCGATTTCAAAAACGCGGACGACCATGTCTTTCTCGAATCCATAGCCGCGAAATATGGCGTGTTGTTGTCGCCTCCGGGCAACGGTGTCTCTCACCACGTGCACCATGAGCGCTTCGGCATTCCCGGCAAATCGCTGGTCGGGTCCGACAGCCATACGACCACCGGCGGTTGTCTCGGTATGCTCGCGATCGGGGCCGGCGGTGTCGAGGTGGCGATGGCGATGGCGGGCAGGCCGTTTTACATGATGTATCCGAAGACATGGGGAATCCGGCTCACCGGCAAGTTGCAGCCGTGGGTGTCGGGAAAGGATGTCATACTCGAACTCCTTCGCCGGTTCACCTGCAAGGCAGGCGTGGGCAAGATCATGGAGTTTTTCGGGCCCGGCGTGAAGAACCTCGATATGAGCGCGCGCGCAACCATCTCAAATATGGGTGTTGACATCGGCGCCACGGCGGCCATCTTCCCGTCGGACGCCGTGACCCGAAAATATCTCGCGCTCAACGGACGCGAAGAGATGTGGTCGGAGCTGAAGGCCGACAGGGGCGCCGCCTACGATGAGGTAACCGAACTCGATCTGAGCATGATCGAGCCGCTCGTGGCATGCCCGCACAATCCTGATAACGTAAAGACAGCGGCGGAACTCGACGGGACGGAGATCGCGCAGGTCATCGTCGGCAGTTCCGCCAACGGGTCCTATCGCGATCTGATGATTGCCGCAAAAATCGTCGAAGGCAAGCGCATACACCCTTACGTCAGTTTCGAGATCAATCCCGGCAGCAGGCAGTCACTCGAGAATCTGGAGATCATGGGTGGCGTGCTGTCTCTTATCCACGCGGGCGCGCGGATACACCAGTCGGGCTGTCTCGGCTGCATCGGCATGGGACAGGCGCCCGCCACGGGCACAAAGTCGCTCCGGACGTTCCCGCGCAACTTCAAAGGCAGAAGCGGAACAACGGACGACGCGATCTATCTCTGTTCGCCCGAGGTTGCCGCGGCCTCGGCGATCCAGGGCTCCATTGCGGACCCGCGCAAACTGGGCGAATGCCCGAAAGTGAGATATCCGAAGAAGTTCTCGTTCAACAATGACTGGTTCGTTCAGCCGGCAAAGAATTCTGCCAAGGTCAAGGTTGTCCGCGGCCCGAATATCGCGCCGTTCCCGAAATTCGCGAAGCTGAAAACGGATATCGAGGGAGAGGTCCTGCTAAAAGTCGGCAACAATATCAGCACCGACATCATCATGCCCGCGGGCAACCGCGTGCTTCCCTTCAGAAGCAACATTCCGGCGATAAGCAAATTCGTCTACGATGTCCTCGACGAGAGCTTCCATGACAGGGCAAAGGAGAAGGGCGGCGGCATCGTGGTCGGCGGTGAGAACTACGGACAGGGCTCATCGCGCGAACATGCAGCGCTGGCGCCGAGATACCTGGGAATCCGCGCGAAAATCGTCAAGAGTTTTGCCCGCATCCACAAGGCGAACCTTATTAACTTCGGCATCGTGCCTCTCGAATTTGTGAAACCCGGCGACTACAAAAAAATCGAGCAGGGCGACACGATTCGTATTCCGGATATCCGGAACGCCATCAAAAGAGGCGACGAGATTATCAACGTCTCGGTAAACGGCAAACAGATCCCGACGAAGCTCAACATCTCCGCCCGCCAGCGGCAGATCCTGCTCGCCGGCGGCCTGCTCAACCAGACCAGGAAATAAAGGAAGACGTTTGCAGGAAGCACGAGGCACACGGGGATGACATTCTGAAGAAGCATCAGTAACTGAAGAAGCTCCTTTTTCAACGCAAAGGCACAAAGAAAGGCATCAGCAGACGGGTGGCCCCGATCACTCGTTATCGGGATTGCGGAGCAACAGGCGGTCTTCCCCCTTCCTTTTCCTCAGCCGGTTAGATCTATCCGGATACCGAGAGAATCGACCCTGGGTGCAGGCGTCTCTTCTTCGGGGTTAGAGGTGTGTTGTTCAGCCGACTCTTCAACCGTCTCGTCGGGAGATGTGAAGGCATCTGCCTGTGGCTTTTCCTGAGACGGCGGTTCTTTGCTGCCACCTGAGGTGGGATTCTCCTCCAGGGCGCCCTCCGATCCGATCACGCTCTCGACGACCTCCAGAAAACTCTGGCCCGCCTCCGATGACGTCTGTCCCGGAGTGAGCCGGCGCGCGAGCGTCGAAGGCTGCAGATGTCTGAATCGTACTTCCATTGAAAGGGCTCCTTATCAGGTTTCCGAACACCGCCACTATCAACAAGGGCAAAATCGGTGCCATAATGCTCCCGCCGTGGGATCAAGCTACATAAAGTATATATTAATAAGAGCTTACAGGCAAGCATGTGCTGCTGTTTTCATCCCATATTCATTGAAAGACCACCGTTCTGGTCGGCAAGAACACCCTTTCTGTGCGGAAAGTTTTTCTTGCCTTTATGGCCGTTGCCCTTGAAAGTCCCATTGTGCTAGAATGGGCTGAGTCGAATCTGTCCAGCAATGATCAATCATTCGAATAAATTCGAACCTACAAGACGCTGTTAGCACAACATAACAAATATCGGCAAAACCTTAGTTCTTTAAGCGGCAGCAATGAAGTCAAGCGAACAAGAAACCATATGCCATAAAGAAGCGTCCTGTAGGTGCGGATTTATCCGCAAAGATTCGAGCGAGACAGATATGTGCGGGATTTCAGCCATCTGAAGATTCCATAAGGGAGAAATGAACGATGCAGGAATCAATCTTTAAGATAGGGGTTCTCGGTTCGGGCAAGGGCAGCAACCTTCAATCGATCATCGACAATGTTACCGCTGGAAAGATTCCCGCAAAGATAGCCTGTGTGATCAGCGACGTCAAGGACGCCTATATACTCGAACGCGCGCGCAAGCATGGTATCGAAGCGATCTATATGCCGCCGGGCAAATACAAAACCAGGTTCGACAAGGACGCCGAAGCGGCGTACGTCAAATGCCTGAAGGACCGGGGCATCGAGCTGGTTGTGATGGCAGGCTTCATGCGGATGCTGAAAGACGATTTTATCAGCGCGTTCCCCAGCGCCATCATCAACATCCACCCCTCGATACTTCCGGCGTTTCGCGGGCTCGAAGCATGGAAACAGGCGCTCGATTACGGCGTGAAATACACCGGCTGCACCGTCCACTTCGCGGAGATAGGAATGGACACCGGCCCGATAATCATGCAGGCGGTCGTCGAGGTCAAGGACGATGACACCCCCGAGACGCTTCACCAGCGCATCCAGGTGCAGGAGCACATCATTTATCCCGAAGTCGTAAAGCTGATCGCCGAAGGCCGCGTAGAGCTTCAAGGCAGGAAAGTGATTATCCGCTGATCCGTTCCCGCCGTTCTCACGTCACCGGCGTGAAGTCTCTTCCCATGAGTTGCCTCGATATGATCAGCTTCTGGATCTGGGCGGTGCCGTCGCCGATTTCCCATCCGATCACATCACGCAGGCGCTGTTCAATGGGAAACTCGTCGGTATAGCCGTAATGGCCATGGAGGAGAAGGCATTGATGGATGACTTCGACGCATGTCTTCGGAGCCCACCACTTCGCCATCGCGCCCTCGAGGGTGCATGGGAGATCGTTCTGTTTCAGCCAGAGAATCTTGTAACAGAGCAGGCGGGCGAGTTCGAGATGTGTCGCGGCTTCGGCGATGGGAAAGGACACACCCTGGAAACGGCCGATAGGCATCCCGAACGCGTGTTTTTCTTTAACGTACTGGATTGTCTCATCGAGTGTCTGCTGAGCGGCGCCGATACACATCAACCCGATAAAGGCGCGATTGACGTCGAGATATTTCAGGATCATCTTGAACGCCCCGCCCTCCTTGCCAACCATGAAGCTGGCGGGCACACGGGCGTCGTTCATGAAGAGCTGGCCCCTGGGCACGGCACGGCAACCGAGGTCACGAAATGGAGAAAAATCGAGCCCCTCGGTTTCGCGCGGGATGAGGAATGCGCTGATGCCTTTGTATCCGGTTGAACCCTGCATCGTCCGCGCAAACACGTAGAATACGTCGGCATTCAGAAAACTGACCGAATTCTTTTCCCCATTGAGGATGTAGTCGTCCCCGTCTTTTACTGCGGTGGTACGCAGCGAGCCGAGATCGGAGCCGGCGTCCGGTTCCGTGAGGCAGAGTCCGATAACTTTCTCTCCGGTGATCAATCCAGGGAACCATCTTTCCTTCAGTTCCTCCGACGCATCGGCGAGGAACAGGCCCGTGGCAAAGGGGCCCAGGCTGGGGAGAACGCAATTGAAATCTCCGCGGGCGATTTCTTCGGCGACTATTCCCGGAATAATGAGATCCCTTGTTTTTGTCGCCTCACGCCAGTCGGTACCGTAGGGATTGACGATCTCGAGAATCTTCTTTATAGGCCCGTAAGGGTATTCCTCTTTCCTGTCCCAGTAGGAGTAGTTGGGAAGCAGTTCCTTGAGCGAGAACTCCCGCAGCGTTTTGCGAAGCAGTTGCTGTTCATCCGTAAACGAGAAATCAAGCATGCCCATCCTCCTTGCGGCTTACAGTCAATTGCCTGCATCCCCGCTCATAGCCGGCCTCAAAAGCCCATAGCCTTGTTTTTCTCCGTGTTCTCTGAGCCCTCTGTGGCTAATAGTCTTTTGCCGTTTTTGCTGCGCCTGAGTCGCGCCGTGACTCCGACTACTTCTTTTGTGATCCCGATGGGAGCCTACTCTCCCGACAACTGCCGGAGGATGCCGGTGTCCCAGTAACCGCAGTAATAGCAGATCTTCCCGTCGCGCACCCTGATGAATGCGGCGCCCGGAAATTCGAATCTCTTATCGCCGAGATTCAGGCTGGTCCTCACCATCCATTCCACGGCAACCCTGTCTCCCTCGGATATGATATTGGTATACTCCCACTCGACCTGCATGGCCTGATTCTCGCCGGCGACCTGCTGCAGATAGCCTTTGAGCGCTTCCTTCCCTTCAAATGCGGGAAAACGCGGGTCGCGATACCAGATGTCATCGGTGAACAGATCAAGGGTTTTCGGCTGATCGGCCTCGAAATTGTTGTAGGCGTCTCTCAGTTTCTTTGCCATTTCAACAGCCAATGGGTCGGACATTTCCCGCCTCCTTTATGGTTCGGCCCGAGAAAAAAATGAGAATATTCTGATCATCCGTCCGCCAGACAGCCTTTCAGGAAGACGTCAGCGGCGGCGCTAAGGCGGTTGGAGATCGAGTAAGACTTCTTGGAATTGAGCCAGTGAATGATCGAAAGGAAATAGATTCCCGTCAACATTTCGGAAAGCTGGTACGGATCGAGGGTGTCATCTATCTCCCCCCGGCGCTGTCCCTGCCGAAGAAGCGCCCCCAGGAGTTCATCAATCGTCGTGTATTCCTTTTCCTCCTGAACCAGGCCGATCTGCGACCGCATGATCTCCATAAATATCGCGCGGTAGAAGTCCTTTTCCTTCTGGATATTTCGCCCCATCTGCACGAGAAGACGCTTGGTCTTGACAGTGACCGGATCGGAAGACTCCAGTTCTTTCTCGAGCATTTTCTCGTAATAGCTGACGGTTCTCCGGGCTATTTCATGCAGTATCCCGTCTTTTGTCGAGTAATAGTTGAAGAATGTGTTGCGGCTGATATCCACCTTTTCGGTGATGTCCTCAATCCTGGTGTCGTCGAACCCCTTTGTCCTGAAAGAATCGACGGCGGTGCGATATATTCGCTCTCTCAGCTCGCTCTTTTTCCTCTCCCTGCGAGACAGGGTTGTTGCTTTCATGCTCTTGATTTCCTTCTATAGAGGCGCGGCGCCGTGCCCCTCCGAACTCCATGGGCTCTTGTTCAAGAAGAATGCAGCAGAATTTTCAATAAGTAGTACTGAGTTAAATTATATGCTAAGCCCAATATCATGTCAAGAGAATCGTCGCTTTGCGCAATGTGGAAACTCCGCTAACAATTACGGTTGGAATCCTGGCGGAAAAGTAATATAATACCGGCACTGTCTGTCTGTTTTTTTCCCGATAACAGTCAATCCAATCCAAAGGAGTTCGATGATGAAGAAATTGTTTGTGCTCATCGCCTGCATGATTCTTTTATTGACCGCAGCCGCCCACGCGGCGGGAACTGAAGCCGACACCATCGTTGGTGAATGGTTCACCGATGGGGATGAGTCCGTTGTCGAGATTGCCAGGGTCGGCGACCTGTATTCAGGCAAAATAGTATGGCTCAAGGAGCCAAAAAATGAGGATGGCAACGATAAAGTAGATCAATATAACCCCGATGAATCCAAAAAAGGTCAGGCGATCATCGGCCTCGAGATAGTCCGCAATTTCAAATATGACAAAAAAAGCAGATGGAGTGGTGGAACGATTTACGATCCCGAAGCCGGAAAGACCTATTCCTGCAAGGCAAAGCTCAAAGGAGATGAACTTCACCTGAGGGGCTTCATCGGGGTCGCGCTTCTCGGCAGGACGACCATATGGACCAAGAAGGCAGAGGAGCAATAGATCAGGACTCATGTTGAGCGGTTGAGAAGGAAGGATTGGGGGCACCTCTGAGGTCGTACGAATAAATTCGAACCTACAAGACGCTGTTAGCACAATCTGATGACGTATCGACATAGCCTCTTTGCCATAAGTGGGAACAAGGAGAATCCGCGAAAAAGGGATCTCTTACCTTACACAAGCGTCCTGTAGGTGCGGATTTATCCGCAATGATCCAGGATAAACAGCTCCTGGAAGCTTTTATTTGTCGGACAGACTTTTGAAAACAAAACATATAATGCCTGAATCTGCAGTTGAAGACCAGACAGGAGAGAATCCATGACAGCATTGCCAGAACCGATCACCTCACCCCCCACCGAAGAAGAACTGACAGGTCGCCTTGACAAAGTCAGAGGCTTGATGGAACAAAAGGGGTTCGATTATTATGTGTCCTTTGATCCGGTGAACGTCTATTACCTCACCAACTTCGCCAACAGTGTGCATGAACGCCCTTTCATTCTGGTAATACCGATAGAGGGAATGCCAAAAATGGTTTGCCCCCTTTTGGAGACAAGCCATGTGAAGACGAGGGCGCGGCTCCCGCTTGAATATGTGACCTACTACGAGTTCCCCGCTCCAAAAGGTGAGAATTGGTTCGAGCTGTATCAGCCTCTCTTCAAAAATGGCGCCCGCATAGGAATTGAATCCGCGTTGCCTGCCGGAATTCTCCAGAAAACGCCGGGGGAGCCAACCATAGACGATATCATCGACGAGGTGCGCAGGAAGATGGATCATGATAAGGCAAAAGATATCATTGTCGAGATGGCTCAGGC